>CAZSRG010000032.1:6997-15172 GCA_964609315.1 uncultured Planctomycetia bacterium | reverse complement strand
TAAGCCATGCTCCCTCCTCAAGAGCTAAATTAAGAGCGGAATTGGCAACAGCGCTATTAAAAGGAGTGAATGACGCAATCCGCAATGAAGACAGAGAAAAAGGGCTGGCAGCAAATCCTGCCCCCGCTGCCGCGGCTGTTCCCATAATTGTATAAGCGGCAGCCCCCTGCTCAAATGCCGCGATATCATACCCTTCTTGAATTCCCATCATTTTCTGAATTGTCTCTGCCCGTTGATAATCGCCTTGCGTGTTAGCTAAGTTGAGTTCGTTAGTCAGAGCCTTTGCATAGGCAGTGTCATCTATATTCCCAATGTGAATTTTCCTATCCTCTCCCAGATAAAAAACAAAAGGATCATTCGCGCTTCTTTTAGTAATATCCCACCATGCTCCGCCAGCTCTTTCATAAAGCTCAGGATTTTTAGAATTTAGACGGCTATTTCTGGTAAAAAGATTTCCTAAACTCTTATACTCCGCTTTTAATCCCTGCTCACCCTTAATAGCTCCGTAGCCCCCGCCAACAACCAGGCCCGAACCTAAAGCAGCAAGAATTGCTACCCATCCTGGCGGCCCGGAAATAACACCCAACGCACCTAATCCAACAGCGGCAAGAACGCCGAATCCCATAGTCCCCAGCCCCATTCCGGCGCCCGACAGCATACCGTTACGCGTATCGTGGTTTGTTCTTTCCCCGCCTGAGCCGGATATATTAGGTATGACACTCTTCATAATTGCCTCTTTCAAAACATCAAGATTATCCCGAGCAAGGATCTTATCACCGGAAGGTTTTACAGTTTTAAGCTCAACTAACCTCACTCCTTTACCATCCGGAGTAAGCACAGCCGCGTGACCCTGCTTATTTAAAAGCTTCTCCATCCCTCCGATTACTTCGCCTTTTTCAAGTAAACCTTCCCGCGTAGGCAGAAAAATCTTTTTACTGGCCTTGTTATACAATAAAAATGCTTCGCCTAAAGACACTCTCACTATGTCGGATGTTTTTCCTAATTTAACAAGAGAAAGGTCTCCTTTCACTCCATAAAGGTTCTCATACAGTTTTCCTTTTTCATCAGGCGCGATTACCTTTACTGTGCCGTCTCTGTTAACCACCCGCCAGCCTAATCCTTTATTGGTTACAATAATCCGCGGCCCGCCGCCTACATTCGTTCCGAATATATCATCTCTTTTGCCTTTTTTTAAATGTAGAAACCCGCTATCGTCAAAACGGACCTTCTCATCTTTATGAATAATTTCTGTTATCCTCAGAAATTGAGTCGCTTTTTCTGAACCCTTTTCTCCTCCTCCGGCTAAAGCCGCGAGCTCGATTGCTACATTACGATAAAGCTGTATTCTTGCTCCAGCCATTTTAACAATAGTTACCGGCGTATTAGGGTAATATATATTTTTAAAGGACGACTCCGGCATAAGTGTCCGGCCCATAGCCAGATCAACAGATAGCGGGACGTCCTTACCGTTATGCTGATAAAGGACATCAGCCCACATATGCCCGGGAACCTTTCTGGCGCCGGCAGTACCGCCTAAAACTTTCGCGGCCACCAGAGCAACTAAATTAGCGGCAACAACACAGTTTCCCTTAAGCATAGTAATACCGTTTTTATTAGTGATTTCAGGAAAAGAATTGTATCCTCGATTGTAAACAAATCCGTCAAGTACCGCGGCCATAGCTACAATCGCAGTTATGTCTTTATTCTTCATCTTATTCCGAAGAGAAATTTCTAAATTCCCTAAATTCTTAGGGCCAAGCTTTTCTTTAAGAAAATTACCTAATGTCCATTCCTTGCCTGTATCCTCATTAATTATAAGCCTTTCTGCCATTTTCCGCGCCTCTTTCAACTGAGCGGGAGTAAGCGCCTCCTTATTTACATACTTCTGCAGAAGACTGAGCGCGGAAGAAAACCCCTTCTTAGAAGCCTCCCCGAAAAATCCAGTAAGCGCCTTTTCAAGCTTCTCATAATTCTCCACTTTAGTAATATCAATCGTTTCCCCTTTATATTTAATATTTCGGGGAATTCCAAAATAACTAACGGACGCCGGCCCAATCTCAATACTCTTCCCGTCTTTCCCAATAAGAATAGCGCCTATACCTTTATTATCCAGAAAGATTTTGCTGAATCCCGCGGGAGCGGGATTGGATAAATCAACTTTTGTAACCTTTCCTTTATTATTTATTGTCAGCTTCCCGGTTTCCCGATTCAATGTGCTTACAAGATTCCTACCCGGTTCGACTTGAGTAAACTTTTTTATTCCTGTCACTTCTTTTACCCCGCCCTTTTTGCCAGGTTCCAGCCCTCTTACCCCCACAAGAATATTTCCCGGCGCGTAAGTCAAACCGATTGTTTCCTGCTTACCGCTATTAAAAATTAGGGAATTTTCACCGGAAAGAGCTATAAGGCCGTATTTTAATAAAGCCGGTTTATTTATCAGCAGTTCTCCAAAATAAGAGAAATTGACATCGCCGATCCTGCCGGAATAAGGATTGTAATTAAAATAAACTGAGGGAGAAGAAATATTAACCACCGGCCCGCCTAAGGCTTCAGCTTTAGTCACTTTTCCCAATCCCTGAACCTGAGGAGAACTTTTTTTATTTTCCTCTTCGCTATATCTTATTGGAGATACCCCGTTCTTCGAACCTTTTTGTTCCGGCAAAGGCGCGACAAACTTCTTGTTTATTGTAGGGAAACCAATTTCCGCCGGCGCGTAAACAAGGCCTCCATCCTTCCCCCCGCCGATTGCCTTCATATAAAGCACCGGGTTCTGAAAACCGATTTCTTCTTTGTTTTCAGGAGTAATATCAGAGCCATTCACCGTTGCTTCTTTAAGCGTATATACCAGATTATCTTTCACCGGTAAATATGACAGGCGATAGTTATCATGATTTAAAGGAGATATTTTTTCCAGAACGGGCTTAGAATGGGATTGATTCTCCGACAGCTTTCCTTCCCCCGAGCCTCCGAACGGAAGAAGTAAGTCTTTCAGATCCGGCTGAGTAGCTATCCCTGTCGCTTTTTTAAACGCCTGCTTCTCTTTTGCCTCCATAACCTTTTCTTCCCAGAAAGCGGCAATAGCATTAATAGGATGCCTAATTGCTGTTTTAAATTTTTCCCAGGCAGAGGGCTCCTTCCTGAAACTCAAATTTTTCGCTGGATTACTATCCTTAGGAACTTTTCCTCCCGCGATTAAATTATACGCGTTCTTGTTCTTGCCTCCGCTTTCTCCTGTCCCATCGGGCAAACGCGTAACAGGCAATTCTGTCAGGGTAATATTGCCGTATTCAGACACCTTCTTCCCATCTTTATTTATCTGCTGAGAGCGGGGTTTCCCCAATATTTTTTTCAACTGCCCGAATTTGCCTACATAATGAAGGCCTTTGGAATCCCGGGTAATAAAAGGATGAAAAACAGCTTCGCCCTTAGCGGTATATCCTGCTACTGCACTCCGAGGTATAATCCTGCCATCTTTAGTTTCTATAGAAGAATATCCTGTCTCTATCTTAATCTCTCCCCCTGATAGTTTAATTTCCCTATAGCCTAAATCTATCTTTGCTCCGGCACCGATTATGCCCCGGATACCGTAAAGACCATCCCCCACATAAAGACCGGAAACATTTTTATTATCAATACCCATATAACGTGTAGGATCATTAGTCTCCTTCCTTAAACAGTCAACCCCTGCAGTAGCCTCACCGCCCAACCCCTTAGTTTTTTCATCAAACAGGAGAGACTGCTTGTTCAATAAGTAGTCACTGCTGAAAGACAGGCCGTTTTTGCCGGGCATCAAAGTAACATTGTAAGATCGGCCATCATTATCCTTCTTGCCGATAACAGCAATATCTTTGTTGATTCCTGAAAGGCCTATCCCTTCGGGAGACCGTCCCACTCTGGTGATATGAAGCTCATTGACAGGAGCTGTCTTTTTCCCTTTCCCCCCTTTAGACTTCAAATCCGTAGAAACACCCGCGCGGACAAGGATATCGTTTACTATATTAAATTCAAAGTTTATACCGTCTTTGCCTCCTATAATCCAGCCATTATTTATTTTTATTTCAGGATTATCCACCAGCTTTACCTCGCCTACTTCTATCCAATCCTCATAGCCTTTACCTTCAGGGCCGTATTGCAAACGGTTCTCAAGAGAAACACTCCCTACCCCGCTTATACCTGTTTTCTCAGAACTAAAATGTTCCTGCCAATCAGAATAAAATTTTCCTTTTTCGCCTTTAACGAATCCTAAGACAAGGCTTCGCATTTCCCTGCCATCCGCCGCGTCCATACGAACCCTTAGCTCTTTCTCAATAGAAAGATCTTCTTTAAGAAGGTCTTCTTTACTAAGAGAGCTCTTCCCATTAAGCTTACCCCGCGCTATCCTATCAACTACCGAAGGGAGATTAAGGGCGTCAAGAGTTTCTCTCCCGATTTTACCGCTTACCTCAAGCCTATGCCCGCCTTTGCCTAACCCGGCGTTATATTTCTCCTGAAAAGACCGGACTAAACCGGCAAAGTCATCTATCTTCTCATTTTCTCCTACTGCCTGCTTTAAGAAAGATGCCAGGAGCTTTTCTACCGAAGTAACCCGGGAATTTATTATTGAAGTTTTGCCGCCTAACCCGCCCATATAAGCAACCGTAACACCGCCTCCCACAGACATCCGGCCGGAGAAATCAAAAGCTAATCTTCCCAGCCCTCCATTCCAGCTGCTTCCCGCCCCTGCCATTTTACTTAAATGGATAGTCTTCTCCCATGCTTCAGGCAGTTCAGTTTTACTATTCGCGCCGCCAGAGATCGTCCATATGGCGTGCTTTTTCACCAAAAACTCCGGGCTTGATAAAACCGGCCGGCCTTGTTTATTTACAGGGTTGTTATAAACACCCCAGACACTGCCCTTTACCCCGATTCCGGGAAGAGAATCAAAGCTAAATTCAAGATTACTATACTTTAGGCTGTCTTTGTTCTTCTCGTTCTCCTCTCTTTGTAGAATGTTTTCTAAGGGTTTGCCTAACTCAGCTAAAGTTGTATGAATCGCTTTTTGGATCTCCGGAGTAATCGCTTTCCCTGCCGCCGCCTTCCCTGCCGCGGATGCCGCTCTAAACGGCTTAAGCAAAGGCTCGATTTTTTCGCGTTCCTCTTGTGAAAGGATATTAAGCGGTTTCTCAAGCATACCCTCAGACAGGTTCGCGGCCTTATTCTTCGCATTCGGATTCTTTATCTGATAGGCTCTTGCCAATTGGCCGACCGTAGGGATAGAAGGCGGAGAGAAAACATCTCCATTTTCCATCCGGGTATTTATCGGCCAGTTAAGAAAAACAAAATTATCCTTTACCCTGAAAGCCCGGCCCCTGCCTTTTTCAGCGGAAAAAACAATTTCTAAAGGGTTTTTGTCTTGATTCTGATAGGGATAAGAAATAAGCCCCTTAGCTCCTGAAAAATAGGTTTCGCCGGCGGCAATTATATTTTTTTCTACCGGCTTCATATTTTCCAATTCTAAACTAAGTTCTTTGAGCCCGGTTTTTCCAAGGATGTTTTCTCCGGCTTTAATTTCTCCCCGGCTGAACAGGTTGTTTCCCATTGAACGCTGGAAATAATTCCCTTTCTCCATATTAATATTCCCCTGGGAATCAGTGGAAAAAGCGAACGCGCCGGTTTCATTCTTTCTGACTGAAAGCATATATTCAATAGTACCGCCTTTTGTTCCAGTAACTCCTCCTACAGCCGGCAAGCTCGCTATCTCCGAAGAAGAGATTACTTTTGTTTTTCCCGGCGACAAACCATCTTTATCCGAATCTTTAAGAAACCGATTCAAATAAAAAAGGCTGCTGCTGTCAGATGAAACATTTTCCGCGGCAGAGAAAACTATCCCGCCGCTATTATAACTTACAACTTCCTTTGTCCCTTCTAACTCAAGGACATCTGCTAACCCGGCAGTCCAGCCATTCGCGGGCCCGCCGCGCCATACTGCCGGAGAAGAACCCGGGCCTATTGCTTCTATTGTTGAATCATTAACCGCTTTTACCTCTCTGAGATTAGCGGTGGAAGAAGAAGCACTCTCGCCGGCCGGACTAGGACTAATAACTATCGATTTATTTGACTGGCCCGATGGGCTAAAGTTAATCTTCAGGCGGCGAATACCGGAATACTGCTTACCGCTGACAATGTCCTGGCGGAAGCCGGAGGGATTGCCTTCTTCGTCAAAAAGAGCTGTAATTTTCGAATATCCGCCCTTCCTGCCTAAAAGCCCGGTATCTATAGCCCCAATATTTTTCCTGAGATTGTCAAGATTCTCTTTTGTCCTGCCCCCGGGAGTATTAATGCCCGCATCAAACGCGGCGTCTAAATATTTATTCTCGACAAAACTTGAAACCTGAGTCAGCCCTTCATTCTCATTTTCAATTACCGCGCCGGTATCCCATGTTGTGGGACGTTTCAAAGCCATAACGTCTTCTCCTGTCTGGTTAAACGTTACCTTTGCCTTAGAAGGCGCGTAACCCACAGGCAAATCGTATTTCTCGCGCAGAGATTCATCCCCTAAGACAGCCTCTACAGTAAGCCCCTTGTTGTTTATCCGCTTCTTAACATCGGGAAGGACATTATGAGTAAAAGAAATATTTCCTCTCTGATAGTCAGGAAGGACTTCAATATAATCTTTGTTATAAATCCCCGGGTCGGCAATAACCGGAACCAGAGACGCGATTCTCATCACTGTTTCTGTCCTCTGCCATGGCTTTGTCCCGGAAGAAATCTTATATTCTCCGGTCGAAGCCATCTCGTCTCTGAACCGCTTAATTACATCTATCGGGGTTCCGGATTTAGTCTTGAAAATGTCTTTATCAGGATTATAAGTTAAAGCGGTTTTCTCTTCATGTATTATTTTCCCATTTTTTCCCCGCACTTTAGTATTGATAAAAAGGCCGTCATTAACCCGGCCGCCGCCTTTTACTCTTACCGCATCTAAAGTCCCCCCATTCCAATCTACTTCCGCTCCCTGGCCTAAAGAACCGCTGTTTATCCCGCCTCTTCCGGAAACAAATTCTCCGGCCTGGCTCTTCCTTCTGTCCTCAACACCGTAAGTAGTATGGCCGGGCCCGGCAAGCGTCTGCGTGATATTGTTATTCGGCGAAATATTCCCCTCTCTATTTATCATTAAGCTCCCTATTCTTTTGTCAGTGGGACGGAAGATATCCTGCCGGTTTTTAGGATTAACGCCGAGTCCGGTTAAGTAATCGCCTTTACGAAGATACACCGTATCTCCGGTCCGGGAAAAGGCGCCGTTATAAAGATTGACCGAAACCCTCTGGCCCGGGCCCATTAAATTATATTCAACTACCTTATTATCTACATTGCGCATCCCATACTGATACCGGCCGGAAGTCCCGGCCATAACTTTTTGCTGTTCTTCCGGCTTAAGATAAGCGGGGGCTTTAACAGGATTGCCGTTAATCTCCTGCTCTAATACCTCATTTACATAGGAGATATTCTGAAAAGCCCTGTTATTAATATCAAACTGAGCTCCTCCGGCAGAAAACCGGGTGTTCGGGTCAACATAATACCCTTCGCCGGAAAGGTTATAAGACATCTTAACCGCCATAGAATCCGCCGCGCCGTTATAAGAAGTAAACATCGGCATATTCATTGTAGGGGCATAACTGCCGGTAGCGGGATTGATAATAGAATCCGAAGTAAGGACAACCGGTTGAGGAACATAATAGGTAGGATGGATGCTGGCAGGATCAGAAAACGGCGTGCTTTCGGAAGGGTTAAAATATCCCTTGGGAATATAATAATACCCGCCGGACACCCCGCTATCGCCGTCAGCATAGCCAAACTCGCCGGTAGTCATCGCGTCATCGGTATAGGCTTCAGGAGTCAGAAGAAGTGAAGCTAATTCATCTAAAGAGGAAGGCATAGGCAAAGGCTGTTTCTGGATAATAGAAGGAAAAAAAGAGCTGTAAGCCGGGCCTGCCGCCCAGGTCACGCTCTGGTATAAAAAGGAGGCAATAACAACCATAGCCACAGTTCTTAACCAGGGCTTAAAATAAGGCTTACGCGCCTTTAGGATTATTCCGCTGCCGGCAAACTGCCGGCTTTCCTCTTTTTTCTTTCTTTCCTTTGCCATTTTAGTTTTAATCTATACAGTCGTATCCCAAATCTTCCCCGTTACTATGGTAT
>CAZSRG010000032.1:0-6897 GCA_964609315.1 uncultured Planctomycetia bacterium | reverse complement strand
GTTGTAGGAACAGAAGGCTTGCCCTTGCCATTCGGCCCTAAATTTTCCGAAGTAACCGCTCCATACAATTTACGCTTTACGTTCTCAAGATAATAAGGGTCCCTGGGAAGAGGATTTATTTGATGATAAGGCCAATAAGGATAAAAATTCACGTGGACTGTATTGATACCTGTTCTTGTTTTTACTCCAGCGGAAAAAGGCATCCCTTTATATCCCGAAACCGGAAGAATCGGCGCCATATCAAAGATTTTACCTAAAGGAGTATCCGGCAAAGTAGTCAAAACATTTCTCCCAATAATGCCTTTTCCCTTTTCCGCCCCCTGAATAGCAAAGATATCAGCAGGATTGGGAACATCCTGCCCCGCAGAACGCGCTAAAGCCGTGTAAGGAGTAGCAGTCATTATACTGGACAATCCTCTCAGATTCTGCATATAGCTGTCCCAGCTATACACAGTCATCCGGCCCTGAGGAGCATAAGGCAGGCCCATAGATAAAGTCTTATCGCCGAATTCCACTGAAGCCTGCTGGACACTATGAAATATGCTATCCCCTAAAGGAACGACATCGGGGAAAGCCTGCATTCTTACAACCCTTTCGTCGTGATAATAATAATCTCCTTTTTTCGGGACCCAATACCCGCCAACCAATTTATATTGGCCGGCTGAAGACCGGGTTAAATCTTCCGGCCGAACCGTGAGGATTTCCCCGTCTTCTTTCTCAATAAAAACATGATGTTTAATGGGCAAAGTATTATTCTGCTGTATGGGATGCCCGTTGGGATCGTCAAGGCTTGTCGGGATTAGATTTGATTCGCAAACTTGGGGACGAACATCAAAGAAATCCTCAGGAAGTTCCTCAGACATATCTTCAGGCTTTTCCAGCCGCCAGTTCGGATTGTCTCTGAGAACGTATTTCTGTTCCTCCTTCCTATTAGAAGGATTAGGATTCTTCACGAAGACAGGCCAACGATCAGGCCCCAATTTTTCTCCATTCTTAAATTTACGGGCCGCCTTTTCATTTTCCCTTTTGCTATATAAATGCCAGACAGCTCCCCTGACAATCCCTGTAGCTATTGTCCCGCTTAGAGAAATCAGCATATCTTCAGTAGAACCATCTCCTTTCATCAAAGAACTAAACCCCGCTTCTATCCCGCCGGAAATTAAAGCTGTCGGCAGTTCATACCCGACAACATTATTCATTGTATTAGAAAGAGAGTAAGAAACTATGTCTCCGCGGCTTATTCCTACAGCCTTAAACAAAGACGCGGTATTCGGAGTGCCGTCAGGGGTGCCATTAAGAAGCCTTTTCTTGATAACATTGCCTCCCGCGTTTGCAACGCATTCCTTAAACGGGACAAGCTCTTTCCCTCCATTTTCTGCGATGTTCTGTTCGGTATTGTATTGATTGGATATATCTATAGCCCCTGCCTTTATAGCCTCAATCTCCTTTGAAGAAAGGTTGGGGAAAGTTTGTTTTAATTTGTCCCCGAGGTTCTCCGGCGTCAGATCTTTCATGTCAGCAACTTTCCCGTTGAATATAGACCCGGCCGTATTCGTATCCCGCCGGGCTTTATCTTCTTTTAACTGAGGGTAATAACCTAAATCGCGGTCAATATTACTCCACAAAGACGGCTTGAGGTTAAAAGCATTAGCAGTAACTTCTAAAAAAGGACTAACCGTAGAACTAATCACTCCACCAACTAAGGGCTGCCACTGCCGATTCATATTATGGGTAGCCGCTATTGCCAATGACCGCGAAGCAAGAATCGGCCAGATATTTGCTGTCTCGGTAAAAGGCATTAGGACTATCCTCTTCATAACCTGCGAAGAAGAAGGTTTTATTCCCGGAGGCGTCCCCCGCATACTTCCGGCAGAATCCCAACGCAGGTTCAACAAAAACTGCGCCTGTTCCTGTGGAAGATAAAACTGCGTGCCTCCGGCAACATAATAATTAGTCTTGATACCGTTAGGACCGGTATAGGTATCAACCAGATACGTATGAGGAGATTTGAGCAATCTCTGCGCCTCCTGAAGAGTGACATGGGGGCCTATCTGTTTTTTAAGACTCGAGAGTCCACCCAGTTTTTCAGCCCATTCAGCGTAGGGAGACGTCCCCGGAGACAGCTCCACAACAGAACGCACATCAGGAGCAGAAACATTAGGAGCAGGACTATTAATATTCCCATCAGGTAAAGGAATTTCGGCTCCGCTTGAGAAACCCGGAGACGAAGATGGAATACCAGAAAGCTCCGTACAAGGAAAATCAGAAGAAGGATGAAAAGGCTCAGGGGGACGAGAATAAGACTTAGGATCATTTGGAGAAAATTCATTTGGAGAAAATTCATTTGGAAATGAAGAAAACTTTGATTTCTCTGATGGCTGCATCTCTAAGCCAGCAGTTCCATAACTTCCGGGCCTTTCTTGAGAAGGCAATTGTCCTGAAGAATGACTACTTATCCCTGATGTATTCGAAGAACCTCCCCCGCCATCAATAGGATTTCCCATATCATCCGTAAGTAAAGGATTATACATGTCCTTATAATGCTGAATTTCATTATCCCCCCATGCTTGCGCTTGCTCAGAGAAAGAAGGCTTCTGCTTACCGGCTCCAGCAGGAGCAGAATCATTCCCCATCTTTACCCAGACAGAATTATAGGTATTTGGGTCAACCATCGTTCTTCCGAGAAATCCGCCGTAAATCCCCGCCACCAGGCCGGCAATCTCTCCTTTTATGCTTGACCTCTGTCTATTACCATCAACAACAGCCATAGCCGCTCCCCTTGCCAGGCCCTGAATCCCGCCCGCGAAGGCTCCTTTAAGCATAGTAGAAAAAGCGGACGAATTCGCGGCGCCGATAGAATCACCAAGAACTCCCGAGGGATTTATTAACCCGCCAGTGGAATAAACAGCCACCGATGAAACTAATCTTGTTGTCGCGGGAGACCATTCATAATAAGCTCCGGCATTAGCCACAGCATTAGAAACCTGTGAGGCTACTACAAAAGCAGAATAACCTGAAACAATATGAGATAAAGGATATTTCCCTAACCCCCTCAAGGCGTTGGAAAACCCCGTGGCAAAACTTCCCCCCCCTGGGGTCAGCGCTGAATTCAGGCCTCCAGAAACAGGAGTTAGGACAACCATAGAACCTACTGCGATGCCGGTATTAATCAGGAATTTCCCGGTATTGAATTTGGCCATTTTCCCGTCGCCGGAATGGCGGGCGAAAGAAACCGGCTGGAAAGAGAAAGCGAAAATTAGAAAGAAAATAATAAAACAAGAAAATAATTTTTTATCTTTTAGGGAAACTAAGTTCCCCCCTTCCCCCCAATTATGTGTTTGGTTTTTTCTTGCCATTTTTATCATTACGCTAATTTCTGGACGCTAATTACCGCTAATTTTATTCGCGTCAGTTCGCGTCTAAAAAAAGCCGGGCTGCCAAAACTTTCAAGATTTTGGTAACCCGGCTATCCTTTGAACACTAATTTCCGCTAATTCTTAAACGCTAATTTTCGCTAATCCAATAGGCGCCAATATATTTACAATCGTCCGCGTCTTTTCATTGGCGGCAATTCGCGTCTAAGAAGGATCCGTGGCTTTGCGCCCCTCAATCACTCAAGGTTTGCCTTTATCACTTTCTAAAAGCAACTAAATTATAACATATAAATATATAAAAAATCAAGTGAGAAGTCATTGTTTTTTTATGTTGAGGAAATGGTTTTTTAAAGATTTTATTATTATATAAAAACTGTTGTAAAATGCAACAATCTCTAATTGCAGTAATTAATTTATGATTACGATAATTGAGAACATTAGCATTTTTATCACCGTAATCATCTTTTAATCGTTGTAATCAGAAATTGGCGCATAATGCGTCAGCTCCTTTAAGTGGACATTAAATTACATAACTTGTTGATGTCCAGCTTGTTTTGGTTATTGTATAGAAAACCCGCCTCTGGTAAACTGGATTAGAACAGGGCCTCCTACAATGATAAGGATGATGGGAAGAATACAGAAAATAAGAGGGATAAGAATCTTAACGGGAGATTTATATGCCTGGCGCTGGCCTCTTTGAAATCTGCGGATACGCATATCTTCTGAAATAATAGTAAAAGTCTCCTCTACCGGAGTCCCCATTCTGTCCGCCTGGATAAGAGTCCGGATAAAAGAGGACAAATCCGCTATTTGGAACTTTCTTGACATATCCTTTAAAGCCTGACTGCGGGATTTACCCAAATTGGTTTCTTCTAAAACCCGGCCGAGCTCTTCTATCATAGGATTAGGTTTAGCTTTATTAATTATCCAGCGGACAGCCGCCATAAAATCCAGGCCCGCCCCTACACATAGAGAAAGTAGATCAACCGTTTCCGGGAGCCTTCGGACAATAGCGTATTTTCTTTTTTTTACCGCTGAATTCAGCATCGTATCCGGAAACATAAACCCTATTAACGCGGATACCCCCAAATAAAGAGGCTTTGTTACATCGAAAAGGTATAGAACAAGGGGAAGAACTACCGCTAAGACTTCTTTGGCGGAGAAAACCTCCTCAGGAAGAACTGCCCAGCGGACAATTTCAATCCTGCGTAATATAGAAGCCCTTATTTTCAAAACTTTCAGCAAAGGGATATTCAAAGGCGCTAATATGCCGAAAACAGTAAAGAAAAGAGAACGTTTCCTGGCCTTTCCTCTAAGCCTCTCTACTATTGTAGGCGAAGCAGCCCCCTCTGAAATGCCTAAAGCTAAAAGAATTAGGGCTAAAATCAGGATTATTGAAGAAAATATCATTATTCCGTGAGACATATCTCCACCTAAAAGTTCTAAATCCTAAATAAATCCAAAATCCCAATACTACAAATATTACCAAATAAACTCAAAATCCAAAAATAAAAAACGAACAGCCGCGTTAACATTTTAAATCACCGTAATCAAATATCAATTGCTGAAATCAAGGACTGTTGCCTTTCGCGACAGCTCCCCTATATATCAACCTTACTGAATATCTTAAGCAGAATAACACCTACAATCTGCAAAACCACCGCTACACCTAAGAGAATCCGGCCTAAATCGTCCTTAAACATTATATCAAAATGATGCGGGTTCATTTTGTAAACCACGTAAGTAAAAATGACAGGTATCAAAGACATAATTATCCCTTGCAGTCTACCCTGAAGAGTAAGGGTCTTAACATTCTCTCTCAAAGCCGCCCTGTCTCTTATAGTGGTTACCAGACGGGCGAATACTTTAGTCAAGTCGCCGCCTGTCTCTCTACCCACAAGGATTGCTGAAACAACAAGGTCAAGCTCTTCTGAAGGCATACGTTTGTTAAAATGCACCAGAGCTTCCTCTAAAGATACACCTACTTTAATTTCCCTTACCAACAAGGCTATTTCCTGGCTCATAGGCGGGGGCATTTCTTCCGACAAGACTTCAAAAGACTGAATAATGCTCAACCCCCCTTTTAAAGAGCTGGATAACATCATTAAAGAATCTAACAACTGATCGTCAAACTTACTCCTCCTCCGGCCGTTATAAATGTTGATAATCAGCGTAGGGATAAGCGCGCCGGCAACAATACCGGCTAATACTCCCCAGGCTTTATAGATAAAGAAACCCGCTGCCCCTAAAACTATCGGAAGAGAAATATATGCCCAAATAAGGTTCTTGGGGTTAAGAAACAGAAACATCTCCTCGGCTTGATAGGCCGCGGTTTCAGCCCGTTTCTGCTGGAATTTCTCCCATTTATTGAGTATTACCGGAAGAAGGGCATAGGCGAGCAAAACAACAGAAACAAAAAACAGCAATAAAGAAAAAAACAGTTCAGTCATAGGGGTCAGGTCTCAAGATTTGAAGTTAGCCATTATTTCTTAGCTTTTGTTTAGCATTTTCTATCGCTTTTACCGTTTCATCAGCCATATACAAATATTTATTATTTTCCTTAAGCATCTGGCTAAACCTCTTAGCCGCAAAGGATACCGCGGAATAGTCCATATCAAACACCTCTCCCATTTCTTTTAATGATACTGGCGTATATCTCTTAATAAGATAGAGAGCTAATTGACGGTATATATTCCCCCTTTTTTTGCTTAAAATTTTTTCTCTTTTTATGCTAAAACAGTTTGATATGCCAGTAATTATATCTTCTAAGCCATAGGTTTCTAAAAGCTTAGTTTCTTTTATCTCTCGGCTTTCACCTATATCATCTATTTTTTCTTTTATATTGTCTATAAATGAATCGCTTCCTACGGCTATGCCTTTAAAGGCATTTTTTAAAGGATTCTCCATGTCCACATTGCCTATTATAAACTTTTTATACTCCTTTTGCGCCTGTTCTAAATTGTTGCCAAAATGATTTAATATAAACTGGATATCCAGATTCTCTATTAGGCGGGTTCTTGCACCAATATAATCCATAAAACTGCTCCATGGATATTCTTCAAGCCGTTCAATTATTCCTGCCCTTAAGGGATTTAGATGAATATACACAGAGAGCGTTAGGGCGTAAGTATCTTCATCCACAATAATTGACTTGTATCTTCCCTGAAAAATTGTTCCCACAATTTTATACTTTGTTCTTAACCAATTGGCATAAGATGAGTTAAGATAATGCATACCTTCAGAAAGATTAGCATAGGGTGTTTTTACGAATAAATGGTAGTGATTATTCATAAGGCAATAGGCATAGCAAATAAAGGAGTATTTGTTAAAAGTCTCGTTTATTTTATATAGAAATACCTTTCTATCTTTGTCTGAGTAAAAGATGCTTTCTTTCCTATTACCTCTTGCTGTTATATGATAAACCGCATTCTCAAAGGATAATCTTAAAGGTCTTGCCATAACAAAAGTAGAGTACCATAAAATACATTTAATGTCAAATCTTGAGACCTGACCCCACTATTCA
>CAZSRG010000031.1:9185-15426 GCA_964609315.1 uncultured Planctomycetia bacterium | reverse complement strand
TGGGTAATTGGTATTTGATTATTGGTTATTGTTCGTATCTTGCCTGTGCCCGGATACGAACCATTTGCCATTAAGGCTCTAATTGTTGATAGATAATTCTTTCGTTTTAGCGTAATTAGCAATTCTGCCATCCGCTATTTGCCATTTGCCATTGGCTATTCGCTATTCGCCATTAGGCCTCGCAGGTGTATGGCTGCCATATAAAAAGAAAGGCGGTGGAAAATCCACCGCCTTCTTAATAACAACCAATTCTTCAACCCTAATTAGTTTTATTAATCCCTACCGGTGTTAAAGTATAATTAGCTGTTCCTTGAGAACCTGAAACATTCGCCGTACAAGTATAATCTGACACGCTAACAGTGCAATCAAATGTATGCCCCGCTTTCACCTTACTATCCACATCTTCCCTCAAATAGGTAGGAACTAAGTAAGATAAATTAGTCCGATCCGCAGCTTGACCGGTATAATTACCATTATCAATAGCGTAATTTTCAATCGCTGTCTGGATAGTCTGTAACTCGGCTTTTGCAGCCGCATCATTAGCACTCTTTCTCGCGGTAAGAAGGTTAGGAATAGCAATAGAAGCTAATAAGGCAATGATAGCAACAACAATCATAATTTCAACTAAAGTAAAACCTTTACGTTTTCTCATCTCTTTTCTCGCCTCCTTTCCTGATAAATTTATCCGGGGTTCTACCCGAAATACCACATTTTGAGCATAACACACAGGGTAAAGCCTGTCAAGAGATTTTAACCTCTTAACTTACAGCAAGTTAATGCCTTCTAACAAATAAGATTGATATAAACAGGGCTTTTGAGAAAGAAAAGGCTTTCTTCTTCTATCAGAAAACAGAAGACAGAAAGCAGAGGACAGAACACAGAGAACAGACAAAGAGAAAATACACCCTAAGACACTCCGTAAGTGTAAAAAAAGACACTTACGAAGTGTGATGCCGGGCTATTAGCCATTCGCTATTTGCTATTCATCACTCGTCACTCCCGAGGTGCTTTTAACTTAAACCTTCTTTATCCCACCTCAGGAGTGCTTACGGAACTGCAAGGACCTAAACACACCTACGCGGAGTCCCTTCAGTCCGCCTCGTAGGTGTATTTACTTTATAAGCTGGGTTATTTTTATAATCGGGAGGAAGAGGGAAACAACTATGCCCCCCACAATAATGCCTAAAAAAGCGATAATTAAAGGCTCAATCATTGAAGTCAGGCCTGAAACCGCGGTGTTTACCTCGTCTTCATAGAACTGGGATATTTTTGCCAGCATATCTTCTAACCTTCCGGTCTTCTCTCCTACCGCGATCATCCGGACAACCATTGGCGGAAAAATTCTGCTCCGCGACAAAGGGTCTGAGATTGGTTCTCCCTGCTGGACAAATTTCTTGGTCTCAACAACGGCTTCTTCAACCCTTTTATTGCCGGAAGTCTTTGCCACAATGTCTAAAGAGTTAAGAATAGGCACTCCGCTGGTTATTAAGGTAGAAAATGTCCGGCAGAACTTGGCGACGGCTATTTTGGTAATCAGCTCACCGAACACCGGAAGAGAAAACAGAAGTTCATCAAGTTTTTTCCTCCCTTTATTAGTAGATATTACTTTCTTTACCCCCGCGATTAAAACGGTTAATGCCCCTATAAAATAAAAGAAGTAGTGCCTGGCAATATCGCTTATACCTATTAGAATGCGGGTTGGCAGAGGAAGAACTCCGCCTAAACTGGCAAAGATACCTTTAAAAGTAGGAATGACTTTTAATATCAAAAAAGAAGTAATTAGAATTGCCATTGAAACGACTATTAAGGGATAAGCTAAACTCGCGCGTATCTTTCTCTGAAGGCTTAAGCTTTCCTCTATATACACACTCACCCTGTCAAGGATTTCACTCAGCTTTCCCGAAGCTTCTCCGGCGCTTACCATGCTGATATAGAATTCCGAAAAAATCTTGGGATATTTGGAGAGAGCGGCATTAAACGGGCTTCCTTCCTTTATGTCGTTAAATATACCGGTTATTACCTGATGAAAATAAGGGTTTTTGACCTGTTCGGCTAAGATTTCCAGAGCCTGGACAAGAGGAATGCCGCTTTCAATCAAGGTTGTGAGCTGACGGGAAAAAACCACTACTTCATCAGCTTTTACTTTACGCCGGACAGTCTTAAAAGATGATTTCTTTACCTCTTTTATAGAGAGAATAACCATCCCCTTGGAATGAAGCAAAGAAGAAACTTTTTCTTTTGACTCTTCCTCAACCGAGCCTTTAACAACCCGGCTGTCTTTTGCACGGACTTTATATTCAAAAAAGGCCATATGCTATTCTAACCTATCTATATTGTCAAAAATATATAAACTTTAATAACCATTAACCAAATCATTTTCAATAACCAAGATATACCCTAACGAGTACAGGCAAGTTACAAGAAACAAACAATAACCAATGATCAATGATCAATTGCCAAACCAAACAATTATCTCATATTCTTTGGCTACCTGTCCCGATATTTCGCCCGGGTTGAAATTTGGTTATTAGTTATTGCTTAGTCATTGTTTCTTGGTTATTGGTTATTGTTCCTTACGAGAAAGCCATTCGCCATTCTATGTTACCCGAAACACTTCCTCCAAAGTTGTTACGCCCCTGAGAAATTTGTCTAAGACATCTTCTCTTAAAGTCTGGAACTCTAAATTCTTTCTCGCATACTCAGCTATTTCTTCTTCGCCGGACTGCTTAGTAATCATCTCTTTTATTATATCATCTATTAACAAAACTTCCAACACCGCTTCTCTGCCTAAATATCCGGTGTTCCGGCAGAGGCCGCATCCCTTGCCGGTATAAAACTTCTTGCTCTTTCCCTGGATACCTAAGTTTTCCAAAACTTTATCTGAAACTTCATAAGGTATTTTGCACCTTTGGCAAATCCTGCGGCACAGCCTTTGCGCGGAAGTAATCACCAAAGATGAAGCTAAAAGAAAAGGCTCTATGCCCATATCAATAAGGCGGGTAATCGCCCCTATGGAATCGTTGGTATGCAAGGTAGAAAACAGCAGTTCTCCGGTTAAAGAAGCTTTTATGGCAATATCCGCGGTTTCTGAATCGCGGATTTCGCCTACCATTATTATGTCCGGCGACTGACGCAGAACCGCCCTTAAAGACCCGGCAAAAGTCAAGCCGATATCCGGTTTAACCTGAATCTGAGTAATACCTTCTATCTGGTATTCTACGGGATCCTCAATAGTTATAATGTTGCGTTCAGGAGTATTTAAGTGGTTTATCACCGAATAAAGAGTAGTGGATTTTCCCGAACCTGTAGGTCCGGTTACTAAAATAATCCCAAAAGGGCTCTCTAAAGCTTTGGCGAAAAGGCGGCGGGGAGTATCCGAAAATCCCAATTTTTCCAGCCCGATAGACAGGTTAGCTTTATCCAAAGCCCTCAAGACAAATTTCTCTCCGTATTTTGTGGGAAGAGACGATACCCTGAAATCAACTTCTTTATCCTCTAATCTGACTTTAAACCTTCCGTCCTGGGGGACACGAAATTCGGTTATGTTCAGGCCGGACATAATCTTTAATCTGGCAATTACAGCGTTCTGGTTTTTCTTAGGAAGGACGAAAACTTCATGAAGAACCCCGTCAATCCGGTACCTTACTTTAAGCCGGTCCTCCTCAGGCTCAATATGGATATCCGAAGCCCTGCGGGTTAATCCTTCAGTTATAATCAAATCAACAACCCGGACAATTGGAGGTTTCCGGCTTTCAGAAACAATGTCGTATCCGGAAACAGACTCGCTTTGGATTAAATCCTTTTCTTCAATATCCTCTTCATCCTCATTCTGAAGGACAGAAAAGGATTCTCCGGATTTATACAATTTGTCTAAAGCCTGCATTACCTGCCGGCGGGGAGAAACCACGATATCTATATCTGAAGACAGTCTAACTTTCAGATCATCTAAAACCATAATGTCTAAAGGATCAGCGGAAGACAAAGTGATTATGTTTTTGATCTTTGAGACCGGAAAGACCTTGTATTTGTATGCTAAATCCTGGGGGATTATCTCGGTATTTGACTTACTAAACTTGAGCCTGCTCAGATCAAAATAGGGAAAGCCGAACTCCGAAGATATGAATGAACAGTATTTTTCGTCAGTAAGAAGGCCTCTTTCTTTTAGGCGAAACAGAAACTGTTCAAAGGTCTCAGAAAGAGAAAAGGATTCTTCAATTAAATCTTTATCCCCTTTCTTATTCTCCAATACGAATTCTTTTATACGTTCCTTGAGAGATGCCATGTTTTTCGCTGTCCTTTTTTCAGAATACAGACGACCCCGTAAAGCGCCCCGTAAAACTTTGTCACAGGACAGGCCGCCACGGGGCAGGCAGAAAACAGACAACAGATAAACAGATTAAATATACTTCCAAACACTTCGTAAGTATAAAAAAGACACTTACGAACCATTTGCTATTAAGAGAGTTTCTCTCTAATTGTTGATAGATAATTCTTTCATTTTAGCGTAATTAGCGATTCTGCCATTCCCAGGGCTAATCCGAAGCTGTAACTCTTAATATCTCTTCTAAAGAAGTCAGCCCTTTCTTAACTTTAATCAGCCCTTCTTCTCTTAACGTACGCATACCTAACTCACGGGCTTTATTCTTCAGCACCGCTTCGGATTCTCCTTTAATGACCAGTTCTCTAATTTCATCGGTTACATCTAAAAACTCGCATAAGCCGATTCTTCCCTTATACCCGGTATGGCCGCACTTATCACACCCTTTAGCCCTATATATTTTGTCTGATTTGTCAAGCAGTCCGGATTCTTTCAAATACCCCGGCACAGGGATCTCTTCTTTACAATAGCTGCAGAGTTTCCTTACCAGCCTCTGAGCAATTACTCCTAACAAAGATGAAGTTACTAAAAACGGTTCAACCCCCATATTGACAAACCGCGTAACCGAACCGCAGGCAGTAGTCGTATGAATGGTAGATAAAACTAAATGCCCGGTTAAAGCGGACTTAATGGCAATATCCACTGTATCAAAATCCCTAATTTCTCCTATCATAATAATATCAGGGTCCTGCCTTAAGATAGACCTCAGAGTAGAAGCAAAAGTCAGTCCTACGTCTGTCCTGACCTGAACCTGGTTTATCCCCCGCAATTCATATTCAATGGGGTCCTCTACGGTAATAATGTTCTTTTCAGGAGAATTAACGTATTTCAGAATTGAATATAAAGTAGTGGTCTTGCCGCATCCGGTAGGCCCGCAGCTTATAACCATTCCATAAGGCCTCAGAGAAACATTCCGTATTTTTTTAGTCGTATCTTCTTCAAACCCCAAAGTATCTAAATCAATAAGCGCCTGGGACTTATCCAGCACCCTTAAGCTGACCTTCTCCCCAAAGACCGAGGGCACAATCGATACCCTGAAATCAACTTCCCTGCCTCCGGCATCCAGGCGGAAACGCCCGTCCTGAGGAAGGCGGTGCTCGGCAATATCTAAGTTAGACATAACTTTTATCCTTGAACTTATCAAAGAATGCATATTCAAAGGAAGGCTTTCTCTCTCTCTCAAAACTCCGTCAACCCTAAACCTGACCCGCATGCTTTTTTCCATAGGCTCTAACAGTATATCCGAAGCTTTCTCCTCAATCGCTGATTTTAAAATAAAATTCGCGGCTTTTACTACCGGTCCTTCTTTTACACTCTTAAGGATAACCGATTCTTCTTTTTCTTCCGCGCCTTTACTTTCCGGGATGACTTCTAAATGAGCTTCAGTTGATTTCTCTAAAATAGTTTCTATCTCTTCCTTTGTCGATTCCCGGTAAAACCTATCTAAAGCCCTGCTGATATCCGACAAGGAAGACAATACCGGATTGATTTCCAAATGGGTAATCCGTTCTAAATCATCTAACACAAAGACATTCAGGGGATCAGCCATAGCCACCGTCAAAGCGTTGCCTAATTTACCTACGGGTATAACTTTGTATTTACGGGCATAGACAGCCGGAATAAGTTCTATTACTTTAGGTAAGATTTTAAAGCGGGATAATTCAATCGGAGGGATCCCTAAATCTTTTGATAATATAAACAGGAGAGACTTCTCATCAATCAACCCTAAATTGATAAGGATTTCACCTAATCCTCCTCCTTTTTCCTTCTGAATCTCTAAAGCCTTATCGATATTTTCTTCGCTGATTAAAGAGCTGTCTTTTAAGGTCTTGAGTATTTTTTCGCGGAGCCTCATATTTAATT
>CAZSRG010000031.1:0-9085 GCA_964609315.1 uncultured Planctomycetia bacterium | reverse complement strand
GCCTAACCGGACCCGCTGGAATAAAACTTATCAATCGCAGACTGGACATCCGTAGAAGTAGTAATAAATATCTGAAGCCGGCATTTGGTAATATATTCTATATCTTCAATAGCATGGGGATTCAAAGGATTAGCCATAGCCAAACTAAGAGTATCTTCTATCTTATCAATAGGAATAGAAAAATACTGTCTGGCTACCTGCGCAGGTATCAATTTCACAACCTCCGGGGAAATATCGTAATTTTCTAAAGGCAGGTAAGGGAACCCGTACTCCACAGATAAAGCATATACTATATCCTCTTCCCTGGCAAAACCCAAAGAAACTATTACCTCCCCGATAAGGCCGCGGCTGTTCTTTTGCTCTTCTAATGCCTTCTCCAACTGGTCATTGGTAATAACTCCGCGTTCAATCAGAAGTTCTCCTAACCTTTTATTTATCTTCTTATCAAACTTCTTCATTTAAGAGAATTCTCCGCCTTATTGATAAGTTCCCTAACAGTGGCCCCGTCAATGGGAGTCTCTGCCTCAGATGATAATAAACTTAGAGGGATCTTCTGCCGTTCTAAAGATTTTTTAACCTCGGAAACAATCCTCGACGCAGAATTCTTCAGCTGTGGCTTGCTCTCTCCTAAAACAATAATGCCGAATTTATCTTCAGCCAGACGGCCGGCTTTTTGGGAAAAAGACAAACTCCCGCTCAAAACATGGGAAATGCTTTTCAATGCCTTTTCAAAAGACAAGATGCCGAACTTGTCAACATATTCCTTAATCCCTTTTACCTGCAGAAGTATAAACCCGCAGGGGGTATGTTCCCGGACGGATTTTTGAATCTCTTCTTCCAACTTGTCTTTTATAAACTTTTCATTATACAACCCGCTTAAAGCGTCCCTGATATCCAAGTCTGAAACCTTAGCTTTCATCCTGCTATGCTCTAAAAGCAATCCGGCATATTTGGTAAGGACAGCTAAATCACTCAAAAACTCACCCTGAGAAAAATCTGCTAATTCTTTCATCCCTATGCCGAGAATACCCAAAACCTTGTTATCCGACAATATGGGAGATAAAACCAAGCTGTTGACCCTAAAAACATTTACAGCTAAATCCTTTAACTCCGGCCTATCCGCATGATTAGCATCTAAAATCAAAACCTGCCGGGATTTAATTAGAGGCCTCAAGAACCCGGAATCTTTATTCAAGGGCTGGTAAATTATTTCCTCTTTAGACTCAGAAGCTTCTTTAATAAAAACCCCTCCTCCCCTGTCTAAAAGAATAAAGCTTGAATCCACACCTAAAATATCTTTAACTCTGCCGGAAAGAAGAGCAAAGAAATCTTCTTCCCCCCTGCCTTTAGACACCAAATCATTTATCTGCATTATAGTCGATAAAAGAAAAGCTTTCCTGCTCACCTTTAGGTTAAGCTGTTCAGTGTTCCGGCTTATTTTCTTTAACTCATCGAAACTCTGTTTTGCCTTAACGGATATCTCATCAAAGGCTTTATCTAAGACTTTAACTTCATCTTTGGATTTCAAGGCAGGAATTTCTATCCCTGTATTCCGGCAGGCCTTCTTTGCCACTTTACCGACAGAAAGAAAAATCTGAAAGATAATCACCCATCCCAATAAAACATTTACCCCTAAAATTACAACTACATATAAAGGAAGGAATTTATAAGTGAAATAAAAACCGGCGACCATTAGAGGAAGGATAGAAATCAAAAAGAACGCCGTGAAGACCTTGCGCAAAATAGACATATTTTCTAAAGAGAACTTCTTGTTTTTCATACCATTCTCCTGTCTTAACCCAAATAATGCGGTTGGCATTATTTGGGTTGCCCCCAAAATAACTCAATCTAAATATACTTTATTAAACCTCAACTGTCAAGTGAATCCCTTATGTAACATTTCTGTTGTCAACTGAAATGTTACATAAGGATCAGCTTTTCCACCAGGCCACACCTTCTATTTCCACAGCAAAGGGAGTAAAAGGAGGAAGTTTTGAACTGTCATTAAAATCTATGTCATAGTCCCAGTCTCTGTAGGGCGCTTCATACACAGGAGACCCGTAGCGCCATTCTCCTTTAGCTATCTGGCTAAGCCAAAGCTCAACAAATGAGCCTCTGATTTTTAAATCTTTGCCCGACCATTTCTCGTTAAGACGGGGGTAATTCTCCAGCCCTCCGCTGTAATTGCCTCCTCCGTCAGGGGTAGGAACAATACCGGAAATGAAAGCGGAGTTTACCTCCGTATCTGAAGCATACCTTTGGCTGAACATGTCTTTTGCGTCATCCCAATTATTAGACAAAATATTAACCGCATCACAAATAACCGCCGCCGGTTTCTTATCAACAGTATTGTAATCGCCCTTAATATACACCGGGTCATTGGAAACTAAGGTTAACCCCGAATTAAGTTCGGAACCGTTAACCAGCCTTACACCGTTAGGCGAAGACGGAGAAGCATCCTCCCTGCTGGCATAAATAAGCCCGTTGGAAGGGAAATACCCCGATGAATTAAGTTTAGACACATCAATATCAGTAACTGTTACAACAGTATTCTCCCTGTTATCTTTAAAAGTTTTCTCGGTAATAGTCCCCTCCGGCAAATCAGAAAGGAGTAAAGGCTTCCCTTCTGAAGACAACTGCCATTCCCCTCCTGTTTTTTTAATTATCTTTAACCCGGAATTCTGGGCATAATAACCATCGGGCTGAACAGAACCTACAACCGGAACAGCCAAAGACTTCACCCCATGGACACTGCTTTTTACCGTTCCCGCCCAGCGGGTTTGCGATTCATCAGTCCAGTCCGGATTATCGCTATCAAGATAATCTCCCGATTTTTCCATATAATCATAAGATGGAGGGGAAGAATCTTTGACCCTGATTTTTATATCGCCACCGCTCCTTGACCCGTCGTTTTTTCTCCGGTTATAAATATTCCCTGCCGAATACATATAATCGGTATCAATAGTCAGAGTCTTGTTCGCGCCAAGGTATATATCATGGTTACTATGTATTCTTCCCGATAAAGTCATATTTGGCCCGGGAAGTATTTCTAAATCATCAGCATAAAAAACCGCGTGCTGGAAAGCGTATGTTTTCTTTCGGACAACCACCTGGTTAAGAACAATTTCCACTCCTGAGTTAGGGTCAACAACAGAAGCTGTAATTTGGTAATGGCGGATAAAATAAGATACCCCTGTTGAATCAGTCAGAGAAGAATCCGAAGAATCCAAATCCACGCAGGTATAATTTAGAGTAAAACCCGAAGAAAGAAAATCTGTAATTGTCCCGCTTACAGGCGGAGATAAATGGTTAGCCGTGTTATAAGCTAAAGTGTAAGCCGTCTTTTCAATACCCGCCTCAGATAAATAGAAGGCTTTTTCGGACAACAAATTCCTCCGGGCAAAATTCGCTTCGCTGACAGATTTAGACAAAATCGCCGCCGACAGGATAACAGCTGAAGCAGTTACTAACAAAGCTAATATCAAAGCCGACCCTTTTTTATTAAACCTAATATCCATCATAATCAGTTCCTTATATTTATTACCGACGTCATATTCATCCGGTAGAGCTTACCGGCAGAAGATTTCTTCTCCAAAGAAAGGGCTAACCTTAACTCATTAAGATATAAACTACTGTCCAGAGCGTGGTTAGAGAAATTGATTGATTTAACCTCTCCTGACAAATATAAAGTGCTATTTCCCTGAGACCTCAATAATGCGCCTGAAGAACCGTTTAAACAGACAGTAACTTTATCCGGATTCCAGACAGGAGAATCAGTAACATTGTCAAATCCGGGAACAGACAATAAATAATATGAAATAGAATCCGTTCCGGGAAAGGGGGAATCCTTGACAATGCTGATATTCCCTGCCTGCCGCAAATCATAACTTATCTTTCTAACAACTCTTCGCCCCTCAGCCTGAAGAACGGCTAAGACGCTGTTAGTCTCAAACAGAGAATGCATCTGGATAAATGCCGCAGATAAGATCCCGCCTAAGACAGCCAAAATAGCCGCAGACATCAATGTTTCGACAAGGGTGAAGTATTTTTTTCTCATACTAATACTAATATCCATTTCAATAAACTAAACATTATCAAAGCTATTTAATAACCAATACCCAAGTCACAAGATACAAATAATGTTCAAATCACAATAACCAAACAACATTTTATCTATATTTATTATCTCCCTTAAATCAAACCTCTTAATTCTTTGCCCCTTTTTGGTTATTGGAATTTGACATTTGGTCATTATTTGGTTATTGTTTCTTGTATCTTGTTAATTATCCTCTTTGCGTCTTCGCGCATTACGCCACAGCTCTTAATAACTCGTTCTCATTGTAAAAAACTCTCTGCTGTAACTCTTCCCGTCTTTTCCCAGCCAGCTAACAACCGCCTTTATAACTAAAGGATCAGCCTCTTCTCCTCCGGGATAAGAAACCGTTATACTCTCATCTTTCAGGGAAAATCCTCCGGCAATATCTCCGGAGACAGAACCGTTATCGGGAAAGACTGAGGTAATATCCGGAAAGTTAACACACCTAATTTTTTCAAAAACATTTTTTAAATCATCCGCTGCTTCGGTTATCTCTTTTGCTTTTATAGTAAGGTTTAAAGACGCAATAAAAACCTGCCATAAAGAGAAAACGGATACAGTTAAAATTACAATAACTATCAGGGCCTCTATAAGGGTAAAACTCTTATTAAAATACCGCATAATATGCCCTTTCTGAAATAAAGGATACCATTACCCTAAACTTAAAGTCAACCCGGTAAAACAGCTAAAATATTGCAAGGGACTAAAGTATATGGTATATTTTAAGTGATGATAAAGAAAGGGTTTACTTTAAGCGAGTTAATGATAGCGGCTTTCATCTTAACTATAGGGCTATTAGCTATCTTAGGCCTTTACATATCTCTCTCCTCCTCTATCCAAAAAGCAAGAGAGCTTACAATAGCGGCTAAAGACGCCGGAAGCATATTTGAAGAAATACGGGGATTATCTCTATCCAGCATAAGGAATAAAAAGGGAAACTCTACATACTGGAATTCTCTTGTTGTTAAAAACCTCTCCCAGGAAACAATCTCTGTATTCAACACCAACTCTTCTGACACAAACTGGAACAATGACCCATTAGGACTAAGAGTAACTGTAAGCTGGCAGGATAAAGGACAGAACCGGCAGATAAATATTTCCAGCAAATTTACGGATTTTTAAACTATGCTAAATACAAATCTTACTAAATCTTTTACCCCGTTAGAAAAAGCTTGTTTCGTTAGAAAGAAACTTTCTAACAGGATAAAAGGCCATGGTTTTCTAACGGGGTTTACTTTAGTCGAAGTAATGGTAGCCGCGGCAATAAGTTCTCTTATGGTCGCGGCTGTCTTTGGTTTCTTAATTGCCGGCAATAGATCCTGGCAATTGGGATCCGGGTTAGTTTCTATCCAGGATAACGCCCGAAAAGCTGTTTACTACTTAAGCAGGGACATTAGAGAAATAACTACAGGCATTACCAATACCACTTTAGATAATAGCGGCGATAGTATAACTCTTAATACGCCGTCAGGACAAACTGTCTATTCTCTAAACACCTCCGGAAACACTAAAAGATTAGAACGGGACAATATAATTATAGCGAACAACATTGGAAGCGTAGGATTAAATCAAACAGGAGGAATTATTACCGTAACAGTAACTTCTCAAACTGCCGTCCCTCAGCAAGGAGAAAAAAGCTTCACTTTAACAAGAGAGGTAAGGCCGAGAAATGAATAATCTAATTCTGGCTAAAAAGAAAAAATCGGCTATATTAATCTTTACCTATATGGTATTAACCTCTTTGCTTATAATAGGCGCTTCTTATTCAAACCGTTTAATCTCTGAACTCAACAGTTCCCGCAGGTTTTTAGATAGAGAGAAAGCTCTCTGGGCGGCAGAAGCGGGAAGAACTGTGGCTTACTGCCACTTAAAAGACGACGCCAACTGGGACTATACCAGCCTGAGCTCAAGCGATAAACAAGTAAGCAGTGATTCTTCCTTTGATATAAGCGTAAATACCGTAGGCGCCAAAAATATTGTAACTGTTACCGGGAGTTCCGGAGATGCGGCTCGAAGGACATCTTTCAGTATATCTTACATCCCCTCTCTGCATAACGCCTTATCTACCGGAAATAAATTGTTAGGAACAGGAATTATTTTCGCTCTTGACATCAATGGAAACGCCGAGGCCGGAAACAGAGTATGGAAAAAATCTCTATGGGGAGGATATATCGAAGATACTTCCTGGATAACAACTCATTCCGGAAACGACTACGACTGGTCGGCAACTCCTTCTCCTCAAATAACCTACCCTGACGGAGAAACAGATGCCAACACCACAGAAGACGAGTTTTCCGACTTTAAAGATTACAGTGTTTCTACCATAAACGATTATAACCCTTCAGAAGTTGTTTACATTCAGACTAACGACAATGTCGTTGTATACCCGGGATGGAATGGAGAAGGTAAAATACTTGTTGACGGCCAGGTTCTTAAAGACAACAACAACCAAACTGTGACCCTAACGGGGAAGAAAATAGTCTATGTGGAAGGAGATAATGCAGGAGACGGAGATGTAGATATAGTCTTCGGAGGATCTGAAGTATTTAACGACGGAGAAGATATGACTATCATCTCTACCGGAGACGTGACTTATCTAGAACCCCTGCAGTCAGGGCAGAGCACTTCCCGTTTAAACGTGATAACTTACGAAGACTATGATGAAGCATCCATCCTCTGGACAAATCACAATTTGAATGTGTATGCGCATAATAACGTAAATTTCCTTTCTTTGCTCAGCAGCAGTTCTACTGAAGGAACATACACCGCTAATAACGACACGGAATTAATAGCTATCTTAGCGGCAAAACATATAAATTTTCCTGATAACACCACAGTTCCTCCGGGATTTGAAGGGTTTTACGGATTATCCCAGGGAAACATCTTTGAGGCAAACAGCCATGGTACATTAAATCAAGACTGGCAGGAATTATGACAATAAAAGGTGGGAAAAAAACCATTGTTGTTTTTTCTTTAATCACAGCCTTATGCCTTATATTTATGGCCATGAAAATAAAAACCGGGAGAAAAAGCATCCGGGAAAAAGCTAAGAGCTTTAAGGCAAAAAAATATCCTGCCGAGAACTTAACCCCTCAGAAAAAAACTAAAATAAAGCCCATTGTAATAAAACATAAGCCCGCTTTCAGTAAACCTAAATCTCTTAACGCCAAAGACTGGGATGCTTACAGCAGGAAACTCTTTACCAAAATGAAATCCGAAATGAGCCCGGAGTTCCAGAAAAAAATGGCAAAAGAATTAAAAAGAAGGGAACGCCCTGAGACCGAAGAAAATGTGAAGAAACTTGAAAAATACATTGAGAACCTACAGAAAGAAGTTTTATCCGGCCCCTTAAACAAAAAGAAAAAAGAGAAATTAAAAAAGCTCCTTGAAGTCCAGGGGAAATATAGGGCGATGGAAGAGCTTTTCCTCAAATAAGCCCAAATGCAACATACGCAGCCGTACCGCCAATGGTGCATTTGGATAAACAGGTCACAACGGATGGATTTGATTCTCCCCACAGGGCAAAGAGGATATAATTCTTCTTCTCCCGGAAACAGGGATTATCTTTACAGATGTTGGAAATTTTTTATCTGTATAGTAAGCTATAATCTCAGCTGATAGGGAAACTAAATCCTCAGAAATATCTTCAGATAAGACAACGCCAAAAGGCCCAGGTTTATCCGCAGGTTCAATGCACATAAATCTTCCTTCCGCTATATCTTTAAGCCGGACTCCTTCTCCTTCATTACGGGAAACTATAAGTTTGAATTTGTCAGAGAGAGATAAATATCGTCCCGATTTCAAGAAGACAATATTTTCTAAAGACAAAGGCAGGCCGCTTTCAATAAAGTTTCTTAATCTCCGGCAGAAATTTTTGTCAGTAAGCAAACAGCCGCCTGCCGGAGTTAAATAATTCTTAATCCCGTACTTCTCAGATAAAGCAATCTGCTGTTTGCGGGACCTTCCCTGGACAGATAGAAGTTTATCGCGGCAGACAATCCCCTTCTTTTCAGGAATTGTTTCCTCCAACAGCTTAGCTGACAAAGGCCTCAAAATTAGGCCCTTAAGGCTTGCCTCCCTTTCCATAAGATGAAAAATATCTCTTCTCTGAGACATAGGCCTCTGGCCCAAGACTTCGCCGGTAGCAATAAACCCGGCAGAGATTTTCTCCATTACCCGTTTAGCTTCTTTGAACATAAAGATCCTACAGTCAATACAGGGATTCAGATTCTTCCCGTATCCGTATTCAGGATTCTCTATTATCTTTAAGTAATCTTTTCCTAAACAGATTTCGTGAGGTTTTGTATTCGGGGGGAAGTTCTTTGGCTCCGATGTAAAAAAAGGAGATGTGAACCTGAGAAGAATAACATCTATCCCCTGCTCTTTAAGCAGGTTAAAGACAATGAAGCTGTCTAACCCTCCGGAAAACAAAAGGACACATCTCTTATAGGCCATCCACACGACGAAACCCGTTATCCCTTAGTAGGTTTCCTGCCGTGGTTTGCCTTCTTGCTCTTCCAGGACAATTTTCCTCTTCTTTTTCTCTTTGACATCTTTTTGCTTCCTCAATGAGACTGTGATTTTTTATTATTCCCAATGATAAAAAATCACTTAGTCGAATTGATCCCGCCGAAGGTTGGTAAATTGTCAACGATAATTTACCAACATCTTCTCTGAGGCGGGATTTCATTAATATTTATTAATTAACCAATGAGGCCGCAACTTATGGAATCCGAAGGACGACATAAGCTGCATGGCCGAATTGATCCCGCCGAAGGATAGGGAAATTATCAAGATAATTACCCTCAAATGCAACATACGCGGTCCGGCCACTTATGTTGCATTTACTACATTCAGAACCTTCGCAAACACCTACGGGAGTCTATTCAGTCCCCTCGTAGGTGTAGAATCCGCAAATAGGACTACCCTTTCTTTACAAAAGGCCTTCAACCACAAAATCTATCTTCTCAATAGGATTGACGATACTTG
>CAZSRG010000030.1:0-15862 GCA_964609315.1 uncultured Planctomycetia bacterium | reverse complement strand
CTTGTGGGAATGATTGCTCCGATTGTAATATTATTCCTATATTCAAAAAGAGAAGCAGGGTTGTTTTACATACCATGGATGATGTTCTCTACCTATTGTAGTTTTATTCTTTCTGTTAACAGTATATTCTTAATGAAAGCTTCTTATGGAGAAAATGTCCGAGGCCTTCTTAAGAAAGCTTTGCCTTTTTCGTTCGGATTAGGGCTGATTGGATTTTTGCTCTTTTTCTTTTGGGGCAGTTATATCCTTTCAATCTTTAAAAAAGACTTCTCCTTGTATTCGACAGGTGTCTTAAAAATCCTATTTTCTTCGATATTCTTTTTCATCATCAACCAGATTTATATTACCGTCTTGAATATTCATAAAGAAACAGTAAAGGTGGGGAAGATATCAACCTTTATACTTCTAAGTATAATTATCTTTGCCTTTTTGTTTATGCCTAAATTGGGAGTAATAGGCATAGCGTATGCCTGGCTGTTTGCCAATCTATCAGGCAATATTTATATAGCCCTGATATATCTAAAAAAGAGAGCGGGTGCCTTAAATCCAAATGCAACCTAAGCGGCCGTACCGCTAATGGCTCGTTTGGGGCGAAGCAGAGTGAGTTGAATTAATTCCTGCCAAAATAAATTGTCCAAAACGATTGACTTTTTTCTCTGTATCTGCCATAATTGTTCCTAATGGATATAGGACATAAATTTAATCTGCCATTCAAATTTGACCTGCCGAAATTGGGGAGCCGCAAGGTTGTAATTGACTGGGGTTCTTCCTCATTGAAGATTGTATCCGCTTCTAAACAGAAAGATTCCTATCTTATTACTGATTTTGCCTATAAGAAAACAGGGGATAATCTCTCTTTGGATTTGTCCCGGATTTGGGAAGAAAAAAACTTTCCTCTGGCTAATATAACCGTAGCTCTTGACGGGGCTTCTACTTTAGTCAGGGTTGTTGATTTCCCTCTTATGGATAAAAAACTTATCCGGGAGTCTTTAGGCTACGAACTGCCTAAATATGTTCCTTTCTCTTCAGATGAAGTCTATTTTGATTATCATGTTTTAGGAAAGGATGACAGCCGGGGGATGCTGAAATTGATTATCGCAGTGGTGAAGAAAGTTTCTCTTGATGAAAAAGTGGGGCTGCTTAAGTTTGCCGGACTTATGCCTTCAAAAGTTACTTTGGGGCCGGTGTCTCTGGCTAATCTTTTTCTGAAATCTTTTCCCCAGCAGGAAAAACCTGTGGCAATTTTGGATATGGGTTTTTCTTATTCTATGGTGATAATTATTTACAAAAACAGCCTTTATTTGTCCCGGGAACTCAAAAGAGGGGCAAAAGATATTTTCACCCGTATTTCTAATATTTTAGGCAAAAAGGTCGATAATTTTGAGGATTTAGAAAATAATAAAGACAGCCTTGAAGACAGCTTTCTTGCCGATGCTTCGTCTGATTTGGTTGAGGAGATAAAAATTTCATTGGATTATTTGGAAACAAAAGAAAATCTCTTAGTTGATAAGGTATATGTTACCGGGGGCATTATCTCTTCTGAAAGGATAAAGCGTGTTTTACCTCAGGCTTTGGGGATAGAACTTTTTCCGCTTAGTATCTTGAAATATTTTTCCTGCGCCTCAGGCGTGCAGGAAGAGCTGAATCCCTTAGAAGGGAATTTCGCGGTAGCTCTAAGCTCTTTGCTCTGAATAAAAATCTGCTGAGGAATGGATAACTTTATAGTAAATCATGATAGAGATTAATCTTTTGCCGCATACTTACAGGCGGAGAATAAACATTACGGCTTATTTAGGCGAGTTATTTCCTTATATAGTTATAGCGGCAATAGCGATGGTGTTTCTTAACCTGATTTTCGGCCTAATTATGGCTAAGAAAGCAATTGATGAAAGGAACGCTCAATCTCTTTGGGAAAAACAGATACCTGTCTATCGTAAAATAGAATCCCTAAAGAAAGAAGTTAACAGCTTGAGAGCTGAGTACAGCAGTCTTAATCAGCTGATTTATTCCGATCTCCCTTTTTCAGAAGCCATGTTTATTTTATACGATAAGCTTTTGCCGAATATCTGGTTTAAAGAAATGGATTTTAACCAGGGGAGGCTGTTGGTAAAAGGAACAGCCCTCGATTTTGAAACTGATGCCGCCCTTTCAGTAAAAGAGTATACGGAAAGATTAAGGAACTCAGATATAATTAAACGCTTTCCCTTAATTGCTATTAGTTCCCAGGTTATGAAGAAAGTTAAAGATAAAAACGTTGTGTATTTTGAATTAGAAATGAAAAATGAAAAGAAATAGATTGTTAATAATAATATCCGGGATAGTTTCAATATTTGTTATTCTTGACCTGCTGTTGTTTATGCCTTTCCAGGTTTATAAGATTCGGGGAATTTCAAAGAATTTGACTAAACTGCGAAGAGAACTTCAGGCGCTGGAGAAAGACAGTCTTCACAAAGATGCTTTTGTAAAAGAAAAGGCTGACTTAGGCCGCAAGAATAAAAAGGCGCAGGCCAAATTTATATCTCGGGAAGACGCGTCTTTGATGATTTCCGAAATAAATCGTGCCGGCAAAGCTATGAGCATTTCTATTTTGGACATTACCCCCGGAAAAATGGAGGAAGCAGACAGGAAAGGTAAAAAAAAGTTTTATTATCTTCCGGTATCTTTGAATTTCCGTTCAGGGTTTCATAAATTGGGGAGATTTATTAATGCTTTGGAGAACTTAAGCTTTTATATGGTGGTTAAAGATTTATCGGTTAGAGGAGAGTTCCCCGATACTCAAATAAGTATGACGGTATGCGGAGTAATAAAGGAATGAGATTAGTTTTATCAGGGATAATTGCCTTACTTTTAACAGGGCAGGTTTTTGATAGAGGGGCTTTTACCCCATTAGAGAAAGCGGATTCTGCCAAAGATTCGTCTCTAAGGGAGTTTATATATCCCGAAGATGCCGGCCGCGATCCTTTTGAAGCGTTGATTGATTCTCAGGGAGTAATAAAGATACGGTTGGTAAGGCAGGAAAAAGATTTAATTCTTAACGGGATTATCTATGATAATGACGGAAGTAAACGATTAGCTGTTATTAATAATACTCTGCTCAAAACTGGAGACTATATAGGTTCTTACCGAATTAAGGAGATAATGCTTTCAGAAGTAGTCCTCATAAAGAAAGGGAAAGAGCTAATAATAAAAATGGGAGGCGGTAATGAAAAATAGGATTTTATCCCTGTTGTTTGTTTTCTTAAGCTCGTCAGTAATTATTTTTGCGGAAAACAGCAAGATTAATTTAAACTTTAAGGATGCCGATATCAGGGTAGTCCTGGAAAGTTTAGCCGAGAAAAGCGGGGTAAATATTGTTGCCGCTCCCGAAGTGACCGGTTTAGTCAGTGTAAAACTGAATGATGTTGATTGGGAAACAGCTTTAGATGTTATTACTCAGACTTACGGATACGGGTATGAATGGATTAATAAAGAAATCGTTATGGTGACTACTTTAGAAAACCTCGCCGAGAAGAGGAAGAAAGAAGCGGAAGTAGCCCTGCAGGAACCTTTGGAGATAGCGACCTATAGTTTACAATACCTTGATGCCAATGATGTCAAGAAAGCTGTAGCGAAACAGCTGACTGAACGCGGCAGGATTACTGTTTTAGAAATTGCCCCTCAAAAAGGATGGAAATCGCGGGGAGGTATGAGCGGAGATTTTACTAAAGCTGAACGCCAGTCCGGAGCCCGCACAAGGTCAAAGGTTCTGATTATTACTGATACGAAATCTAATATTCGGAATGTCTTAGCGGCTATTAAGTCTATTGATGTCAGGCCTAAGCAGGTGCTTATTGAGGCCAGGCTTATGGAAGTTAACGAGGATACTTTAAAAGATTTGGGCGTTGACTGGGGGACAGGAAATACTGTCGGGGCAGGGACAATGGGGTATAAGACAGGGACAAATAACAAATTTGGCATTTTAGGGACCACTTCGCAGAATAAGCCTTCGATATTCGGGGCAAAAGCAGCAGGGTTGAGCGGAGTTTGGCCTTTCAATTCGGGTTTATCTCTTCTCTATGAAAAGCTTACCGGAACCCAGTTTCAGATTTTACTCCATGCCTTGGAAGAAGATGTCCATACTAATACTCTCTCTTCTCCGCGGATACTTACTTTAGACGGACAAGAAGCCTATATTATGGTGGGAGAAAGGCGGCCGATTATCAAGTCCAGCATGCAGTCCAGCCAGGATGCTACAGGGATAAATCAGGAATTGGATTATTACCAGAACTTAGGGATAGAATTAAACGTTGTTCCCCAGGTCTGCAGTAATGATTCTATCAATCTCACGATTTATCCTTCAGTCACATCTTCTTCCAGCAGTGTGACCGCCACGTCTACTATTACTGGACAAGATCCTATTGAAAATAGTTATCCTATCATTGATGTAAGAGAGACTCAAACTCAGGTTGTGATGAAAGACGGAGAAACAATTGTTATCGGAGGCCTGTTAAAAGACGTAAAGAGCGAAGGAGTCTATAAAACTCCTATTTTAGGCGATATCCCTTTATTGGGCCTGCTTTTTCGGAGAAAAACCCATGATATACAAAAAATTGATTTGATTATTTTTATTACCGCCCATATTGTAAAAGATGGTGAGTTTACCCCTGAACAAATTTCGCAGTTGCAGCAAAATTACCGTTAACGGGGTCAGGTCTCCACATTTGACACTGTTTCAATGCCCGCCTCTACAATATTTTTATATTCACCCCGTTAGAGAAAGCCACCGTCGCCGCGGATCGTTAGAGAATGAAGTTCTCTAACGGGGTTCACCAAATATATTTGACCTATTATATAAACAAATTATTACGAAATACCAACCATTGTTTGAATAATCGTTTTCTTTTAAACGATTCCGTGATTTTCGGGCTAATATTTTTGTCATTTCATCTTTTGTATCGGAGAGGTCACGACCTGTCCCTACATGTTTTGTTTATTTTTTTAATTTCTTATTAAATTTTTTTGTATAACATATGAGCCAAGAGCTACGAGCTATGAGCCATGCCTGCCCTCCGAAGCTTTAAGCGTAGGGGAGTCTTCTTATTCTGACACAATAGCAGGTTGACCTTGACAATTCTTGTTTTTTATGCCATACTTTTGTCTTTAAAATAGAGGCAAGATATTAACTCGCTTGGATAAAGGAGGATTTCATGGTCAATATATCACAGTACTTAAAATCAGAATTAATAGACTTGGATCTGAAGGCTTCAACCAAAGAGGAAGCAATCAGAAATTTGGGTGAACTTTTGCGCGGGGATAGTAGTATTACAGATTTTGACCAGTTTATCAGTGATGTGTTTGAGAGGGAAGGATTGGGGACTACCGGAATAGGTTTTAGTTTAGCTTTACCTCATGCCCGGAGCAAAGCTGTTCAGTCTTTTGTGATTGCAATAGGAAGGATGGATGAGGGAATAGACTTCAAGTCTTTAGACGGAGAGCCGGTTAAGCTTATTTTTTTAATGGGCACGCCTAAAGAAGAGGTTCAGGGTTATTTGAAAATTCTTGCTCACCTGACTCGTTTACTGAAGAAAGAGTCGTTTAGAAGCCCTTTGTTTGATGTAAAAACTCCTCAAGAGTTGATTAACCTGTTCACTGAAGAAGAAGCATCTATTTAATTCAATGAGACTTAGACTTCTTTGAAGAAGAAGTCTATAGTCGAAACTTGTGCTGAGCGAAGCCGAAGTATTGATCCTGAGCGACCGAAGGGAGTCGAAGGATCTATGGTTTAATCCTCCGTAGCTTGCTGTGGGGTAATTGATTTTTGCTTTGCTGCCTTATAAAAGATGGGGGGATTAATTAACCGCTGTCTTTTTGTTGTTGTTTCCTAACCCTGTTTATCTTCAAATTTTTCCTTTACAAATCATCAGAAAATAAGAAAATAACTTAGTGGTGTCGATGTGTATAATACTAACGCCTGAAATAGGAAGATTATGGTTGTTTTATCGCGTATAAAAGAAGATATACGGACGGCGTTTAGAGAAGACCCTGCCGCCAGGACCGTTTTAGAAGTTTTGTTTTGTTATCCCGGGCTTCATGCTATTTGGGCGCATAGGGTATCCCATTGGCTGTGGAGGAAGAATCTAAAAACTTTGGCCAGGTTTTTGTCGCATATTTCCCGTTTTCTGACTGCTATAGAAATTCATCCCGGAGCGGGTATCGGCAGAAGGTTTTTCATAGATCACGGGTTAGGTATTGTTATTGGTGAAACTACCGAGATAGGTAACGATGTCTTAATTTATCAGGGTGTGGTTTTGGGCGGGACTTCTCATGATAAAACTAAGCGGCATCCAACGATAGGTAATAGGGTTGTTATTGGGGCCGGAGCTATCTTACTGGGCCCGATTAAGATAGGTAATAATGCCAGAGTGGGGGCAGGTTCGGTCGTTATCCAGGATGTTCCTGCCAATTCTACTGTTGTAGGAGTTCCGGGAAGAGTTGTCGTTTCTAAACAGAAGAAAAATGTAAGCGGTGTGGATTTGGACCACAATAAGCTTCCTGACCCTGTTATTGAAGTCCTCCACCGGCTGGAAAAGAGAATCAAATCTTTAGAAGAAAGGCTGAATAATTAATGAAATCCAGGACTATTGAGGAAATTAACGGCAAAATCAAAGAGGGGAAAGTCGCAGTAGTTACTAAAGAAGAATTGCTTTCTTTGATAGAAGATAAAGGGTATGAAGAGGCATATAAATCTGTTGATGTTGTTACTACCGCTACTTTCGGGCCTATGTGTTCTTCGGGTATTTATTTTAATACCGGCCATACATCTCCGAAGATTAAGTTTGGAGGGGGAAAGGTTTGTTTAGGGGGAGTGCCTTGTTATGCCGGATTCGCGGCAGTGGATTTGTTTTTGGGCGCGTCCGGACTGCCTGATAACGGTCCGCGCAACAGCGTTTATCCGGGGAGTTTTAGTTACGGCGGAGGCCATATCATAGAAAAATTAGTCAGGGGAGAAGACCTTCTTCTTGAGGTTTCTACTTACGGAACGGATTGTTATCCCCGTAAGGAGTTAAAAACTTATATAAATATTAAAGGCCTTAATGAAGTTAATCTGTTCAATATCAGAAACGCTTACCAAAACTACAATGTGGCGGTTAATCTTTCTGATAAGCCGATTTATACCTATATGGGGATTCTAAAACCAAGGTTGGGTAATGCCAGTTTTTCATCAGCGGGGAGTTTGAGTCCTTTATTATGCGACCCTAATTATAGGGTAATAGGCATAGGTACTAAGATATTCTTAGGGGGAGGGGAAGGGTTTGTTTCCTGGTGGGGGACTCAGCATAATCCCGGAGTTTTTAGGACAGAAAAGGGCATTCCCAAATCTGCTTCCGGAACGATGGCTGTTATTGGCGACTTAAAACAGATGGCGCCGGAATTTTTAATTGGAACTTCTATGACAGGATACGGTGTGAGTTTAAGTGTAGGTATTGGTGTTCCCCTTCCTTTGTTAAATGAAGGAATTTTTGAGCAAGTAAGCGTCAAGGATGAGGATATCTTTGCTCAGGTAGTGGATTATTCACACGATTATCCCCTTGGTATAGGTAGATCTTTAGGGGAAGTAAATTATAAACAGCTGCGTTCAGGTAAAATCGAGTTGAAAGGAAAAGTTATACCAACAGGTTCTTTGTCAAGCTTAAGGAAAGCTTTAATCATTGCTAAGACCCTTAAAGGATGGATCCAGGAAGGCAAGTTTTTTTTGACAGAAAAAGTGGCAAGTTTTCCTGGCAGCAAATCAGGGTACAAATTTAAACATCTTAAAGAAAGAGGTATTTAGCTATGAGAAAAAGAATAGTCCTGCATTTCCCCAGGGAGTTAGTTGATAAACCTATTGTTTACCGGCTGGTTAAAGATTTCAACTTAGGATTCAACATCCTGAAAGCGGAAGTTAACCCCAGGGAAGAAGGAGTTTTAGTTTTAGAGATAACCGGGACAGATCAGGATTTTCAGGAAGGAATTAACTATCTCAAATCCGCGGGGGTGAAAATTCAGCCTCTTAGCGAGGATATTGTTATGAATAAAGATAAATGTGTTGACTGTACTATATGTATCCCTTTATGTCCTACTTCGGCATTGGAAATTGATGAGAAAACAAAAGAAGTGAACTTTATAAAAGAAAAATGTATAGCCTGCGGTATATGTATTAAGGCCTGTCCTTATGGGGCAATGTCCATAACTATCTAACCGTAGATCAATCTTACCTATTACTTCTTCGTATTGCGCTATACGCTATACGCAATACGCATTATGCCCTTAGCAATTTAGCAGTTTAGCAATGTGTTAATTTGTTTTCTGCTCTTCTTTAAAGAGTATCGCTTCTATATTGCCCTGACTGTCTTTATATACTTTATGGATTAATGGCATGATTTCTGCTTCTTGCGGGACATCAGTGTTGTTATCCGGATTCGTTTCCGGCCGGTTTTTTAAACCGGCTATAACGTTAGAAGGCAGTTCTTTTCCTTCTGTCAAAGAGGGTATGTTTTCCGCTTTCTTATTCAGGTATTTTATTATTCTACCTTTTTCTAATATTGCTAATCCGTATCCTAAATCGCTGACTATGCCTGTGAGGCTTTTAATGTCCTGCTCCAATTCTTGGTTCTGAGCCAGTAGCCCTTTCGCTGACTTTTTCTTTTTCTCCTTCTTCTTTGTTTCTAAAGCCGCTGTCCCTTCTTTAATGATGTTTAGTATTTCTTCTTCCGAAAAACCTTTCTTGGATAATATATCTTTTACTAATTGTCTATATTCGGAAGATTCTTTTTCTCTTTGGAGGATACTTTTAGATATAGACACCTTTTCTTTTGGGCCTAAATTATTTTTGTTTAATCCGGTAAGCAGCTCGCCGGCTTCAATTCTGTCTTTCACTCCGGTGTTTAAATTGGCAATCTCATCTACAAACGGTTTCGTCTGTTTGGATATATTCAGCAGTTTTAAGTTCTTCTTTATCTGTTTTGAAAATTGTTTTATTCCTTCTATCTGGTCGTGAACTTTGTCTTCATCTAAGGAAATTGACAGCTCGTTTTTAATAAATATAATCTTTTTTATTATAGAAGCTACTAATGGCTGGCTTTCATTCATACCTATTTTATCAATTATTCTTACAGCTTCTATAAGAGAGTCAGCGCTTTGAAGAGTGTTCTCCTTTATTTTTTCCAGAGTAGTTGAAGGCGATGTTTCTTCTTTGAAAGTTTCTCCTATTAATCTAACCAGCTGGCGGTCTTCTTTGCTGTCTTTTAAATCTGTCCCCTTATCCATTTCAAAGATTTCAATTCCATCATCTACTATTTTTTGTTCTTTCCCTATAAGCTCATATTTTATAGGGTTAATATCAATATTGGCAATTCCTTTTTCCTTAACTAACTTATCTACCCCTCCTTTTACCAGTATTTCTTCGGGCTTTCTGTGGAATATATCAAGGAAGGACTTGAAATTGTTTTCTGATATATCTTTCTTAAATCTCCAGCTTACCAGCCGTGTTTTTGCCGCTAAATCAATAAGTTTTTCAATTAGGAGGTTTTTTTCTTCTAAGGGAATTTGGTTGTAAGTCAGTTTTCCTTCTATAATACAGAGGGTCAATTCGTCTCTGTCTTTTAAAACTTTTTGGAGGGCTGAAAAGGCCGATTGGATTGCTTCCTTGGCGTAAACTTGTTCAGTCCCGAAAGTATGAGTTTGGATAAATGCCCGGCTTAAATGTATGGCTAATTGTGAGAAGAGCACTTTTTCTTTAGGCGAAAGGCTCAGCTGTTTGCTATTTGGATTAGATAGAAAATCTTCTGCCATAATAAATTAAACATATCATATAGTTATAGGTAAGTCAAGCAGCTAGTTTCCTTATGTAATATTTCAGTTGACAACAGAAATGTTACATAAGGGATGCCAAATGCCAGCCATGGCGAATAGATTTCTTCGCGCCTGTAATTTCGCTTAAAACCTGCCTTTTCGCAATCATCATAAAGACGATTATATTTCTCTTCGTAGTGAAGGTTTTTGCTTGACAATCTTGGCTTTATATAATATAATAAAACTAAGATTAAAAGGAGGTGCTAAATGAATTTAAGCCAATTCCGGTTGAAATTGAGGCAGTTGATTACTGAAGAGATAGGGTTGATGAAAATATTTATGGAACGCAGGCCGCTTCTGAAAGGAACGGTATATCTGATGGAAACTAAATGCGGCAGGAAGGGGTGTAAATGTGAGAGAGAAGGGCAATTACATACAGCATGGCGGTTTACACGCAGCCATGAGGGGAAGCCAAAGGCTCAATATTTAACTAAGGAGGAAGTAGCCAAATATAAGAGGCTCACACAAAACTATCAACGATTCCGGCGTGCGCGGGCCCGGTTGGTAAAGATTCATGTTGAGCAGATGAAGATAATTAATCTTTTGGAAAAAGGCCTTCGAAAAGGAGGAGGTAAGAAAGGATGAAGATAGTTTTGTATAAGACGATACATTATCTATTCGTCATCCCTGGCCAAATGCGTTTATGCTTGATATTTGCGGGAATAGTTGATATATTTATCTTTTAAAAGCTGTTTTAGATTAAAATCTTAAACTTCATGGATAAAGAAACAGAAGCAGTTTCTATTAAGAATTTAACCAAAGTTTGTTATTCTATCGCCCGGTCAAAAGGGTGGTGGGATAAGAGGCGGAATGACGCGGAGCTGATTGCTTTAATGCATTCGGAATTGTCAGAAGCACTGGAGGCATTAAGAGAACACAGGCCCAAAAAAGAAGTGGCTGAGGAATTAGCCGATTGTTGTATTAGGATACTCGATTATTGCGGCAGGAAGAGGATAGATTTAGAAAAAGCCATTCTAGATAAGATAGATAAGAATAAAAAACGCCCCTACCGGCATGGAAACAAAAGATATTGATTTTTCTATGAGTATTAAAGTTATAGCGTTTGATTTAGGAGGAGTCCTGTTTAATTTTGATTACAATATCGCTTTGAATAAGATGACAGAGAAAATGGATGTTTCGGCCAAGGAGGTGCTTAAAGCTTTGTTTATTGAAAACTTCGCCGAGGATTTTGAGGCTGGAAAAGTAGAACCGGATGAATTTTATTTTAGGTTTAAACAGAGAACCGGACTGTCTTTAAGTTATAAAGAGTTTATCCCTCTGTGGTGCGATATCTTTACTCTTAAGGACAGGACGGTTTCTCTTATTAAGAAGTTGAAATCCGCATATAAGATATTCCTTATTTCCAATATAAACATCCTTCATTACGAATTCTTAAAGTTGGGTTATCCGGAGGTGTTTTCTCTGTTTAACGGGAAGGTGCTTTCTTTCTTATCCGGCGAGGTAAAGCCTTCACCTTTAATTTATGACGAACTTCTTGAAAGAGCTTCTTGCCGAAAAGAAGAATTGGTTTATATTGATGACAGAGAGGATTTGATTTCTTCAGCTGAAAACCAGGGGTTCAAATCAGTACAGTTTCTTAATGCCGGACAGTGTATAGAAGAACTATCCTCTTTGGGGATAACCCTGGGTTAATCCTTGAAAATACTTTCAAGTTGCTGTATATTGTCTTTATATTATCAATATCAAGGAAGTAACTTTAGCAGGGAGGTTTTATGTTTTTTAAAAAAGTCATTGTATATTTTTCTTTTTTCTTACTGCCGGCAATATCTTTGACGGGATGTGTCCCTGTGCTAATTGGGGCAGGAGTTGTAGCCGGTTATTTTGTGACCAAAGATTCTGTTTCAGGCAATTTAGAAGTATCTTTTGAAGAATTATGGAATGTTTCTTTGTCTGAAGTGGGCAATAGTGCCGATATTACCGACCAGAATAAACAGGCTGGTTTAATAAAAGCCCGTCATGGTAAAACTAATATTACCGTGAGGATACGGGAATTGACCGAACATTCTTATAATCTGAAAGTAACTTGCCGGAAAGCCATAGCTATAGCCGATTTAAGCCTCTCTCAGGATCTTTTTACCCGGATTGTCCGTAATCTCAAAGTTTCTAACAGGGGATCCAATTGAAAAGATTAGCTTTTCTCCCTTTTCTTTTCCTCTTATCCTGTTTTTCTCTTTCTTCAAATTATTCCGACATAAGGGTTTCTAAAGTTATTGACGGAGATACTATTATATTGGAAAACGGAAAACACCTCAGGCTGATAGGTATAGATACTCCTGAGGTAAAGAAATATGTTTCCGGAAAGTTTGAATACTCCCCGCAGCCTTTTTCTTTGGAGGCAAAGGAATTCGTGAATAACTTAATCGGCGGAAAGAGGATAAGAGTAGAATTCGATATTGATAGAAAAGATAAATACAACCGGTTGTTAGGCTACTGCTTTTTTAACAATGGGGGAAAAAGTATCTTTGTGAACGAGCAGTTGTTGAAAGAAGGGCTGGCAGTTTTATACACTTATCCTCCCAATATAAAATATGTTGATAAATTTATTTCCGCCCAGAAATATGCCCGCTTGTCTAAGAAAGGCATATGGGGTTCTTACCTTCTAATTCCTCCGGATAGAGCCGAGAATTTTATCGGTCAAATCCGAGCGGTAAGAGGCAGAGTCTTGTCCAGCTACAAATCAGAGAAAATACTCCTCCTAAATTTCGGCGCGGACTATAAAACAGATTTTACAGTAGTAATATTTAAAGATTCATGGCCGTATTTCTTGAATAGAGGCATTGACCCTGAAACCTTCTATAAAGGGAAAATTGTGGAAGTTACCGGAAGGGTGAGAGAATATAACGGCCCGGAGATAATTGTAAACTATCCCGCGGAGATAAGAGTTATTGAATAATCCTGATAGATGCCCTTTCTTTGAGGCGGCAATACTGTATGTAATATGGTTAAAAAGATTTTAGGATTATATAACAGGTTCTTTGTCATATGGGTTATTTTAGGAGGGGTCTTAGCCTTTTTCTATCCTATGGTCTTTATCCCTCTAAAAAAATATATGGAACTTTTTTTTGGCCTGACTATGTTCGGAATAGGCGCCGTATTGCATAAAGAAGATTTTGATAATATCCTGAAAAACTTGTGGGTTGTATTAATAGGGGTTATAGCCCAATTTACTATAATGCCTTTTTCGGCGTTTTTTATAAGCAAAATATTCAAGCTGTCAAAAGATTTTACTTTAGGGCTGATACTTACGGGGTCAGCGCCGGGGGCGATGGCCAGTAATGTATTCAGTTATTTAGCCGGAGCGGATGTGGCTTATTCAGTATCTTTAACAACAGTTTCTACTCTTTTATGTCCGGTTTTGACTCCGGTCCTTACTTATTTTCTTGCCCGGACAATTTTTAATATACCTTTTTGGGGGATGTTCCTAAGCGTGGTGGAAATAGTAATTATTCCTTTATTAATAGGGTTTTTTATAAGGGATAAATTCAGCAGAAGTATGGATAAAGTCAGCCATTTCTTCCCGGCAATCTCTGTAACTTTTATTGTTTTTATCTGTTCTTTGGTTATTGCTTTGAATAAAAAATACATTCTTCATATGAGTTTGTTAATATTCTTAGTTGTGCTGATTCTAAATCTTTCCGGGCTGTCATTGGGGTATTTGGTAGGCAGGTCATTCTCTTTCGATAAACTTAAACGCAGGGCTTTAACAATAGAGATCGGCATGCAGAATGCCGGATTAGGCAGTGTGTTAGCCTTAAAACACTTTAATCAAAGGACGGCTATTCCTGCTGTTGTTTTTGTGTTTGTGTGTATTTTTACTGCGGCAATACTTGTACAATTATGGGCAAAAGAAAACAGGCAGAGAAACTAACCGGGTATTTTCGCGGCAAAGAAAAGGAATTTGAGGATTTATGTTTACGCTGCGGGGCATGCTGCGGGGCTTATGACGGTGATCCCTGTGTTCATTTGATAAAAGACGGTGAATCCAGATATTATTGTGATATTTATCCCCGCCGTTTAGGAAAGAGAAAAACCGTTTCCGGAGAAGAATTTGAGTGTGTTCCTATAAGGGAGATTCTTAACCGGTCTTGGCCTGGAAGTTCACATTGCGCGTATAAGAAACTACGCCGAAACCCGCTGAGGAGCCCTGGATTATTGAAAAAGGGTAAAAGGAAGAATCCTAACTTTGTTTTTTCTTGAATGTTCTCCCATAATATGTTAAACTAAAAAGTTAATATGAAGAAAGAAAGGCGAAAATTCATACGTTTTGACATTCCGCTGAAGGCGGATGTCAATGTCCAGTTTAGCACGAGTTCTGTTTCCTTTTGCGGGGCTAAAGACTTTTCTCGGAAAGGATTAAGGCTGGTGGTGCACGGGGTATCTCTGTCTAAAGGTTTAGTGGCCGTAGTTAATGTATACCTGCCCGGTAATGATAAGCCTATCTTGGTAAAAGGAAAAGTTGCCTGGGCCAAAGACAACAAAGGAGAATTAGAGGCAGGGTTAACGATAGAAGATATCGATAAAGGCAAAAAGAGCGATATTTTAGATTATGTGTATGGTGAATGGCGCAAGAAAAATAGAAGAAATTCTAAATGGATCTCTCCGCCTGATTAGGAATATCCGTATTCTTAGCAGAATATATTTTTCCGTATTTGTATATAATTAGCGCTTCCGCGATATCCGGAAAGTAACATTGTATTATCTGTTTTAATATCCGCCTCCTCGATTAAAATAATCTCTGCCGTTTACCCCGTTAGAGAAAGCCACCGTCGCCGCAGATCGTTAGAGAACAAAGTTTTCTAACGGAGGTTTACTTAAATATAAGGAATCCTTGGCGGTATTGTTTGTGCTAATTCTGATACAGGCGGTATAAATATGGAATGGGAAGGATATAAGAATTTCGGAGAAAATATACCTGACGGTTTAGCCTTTGTAGTTGGTGAGAAAATTGAATGGGTTGACTCTGCCTTTGCCGAGATGTTTGAATACGGCAGAGAAGAATTAATCGGCAGTGATTTATCCTCTTTGTTCCCGCCCGAAGAATTTTCCATTATAATCAGGCGCGTAGAAGCTTTCAGGGAAGGTAAGGATTCCTTTACTCATTTTGAAACCACGGGTGTTTTGAAAACAAACAAGGATATCAATATTGATGTAAAGATAAACAAAATCTATGCCGGAGGGAAAGAGCTTATTCAATTCGTGGTCAGGGATATAACCAGTATAAAACAGGCTGAGCGTTTGTTAATAAAAGACAGAAACAGTATTAGGGAATATTTTGATGATTCCGGAAATATTATGGTTCTGTTGAACCGAAAATTCGTGGTCGAGGATGTTGTTCCCATAAATAGTAAGGGATGTAATATTCTTGGATATCCCAGAGAGAAAATTATAGGAAAGGACTGGGTTGATAATTTCTTGCCGGAAGGAATAAAGAATAAAACGCGTTCTGTTTTTGAAGGTTTGGTAAATAAAGGGCAGGAGGTTTTCGAACACGTAGATAATCCGGTGTTGGCTAAGGGTGGAGAATTGCCGCTCAGTATTTCGCTTAAAGAAACCACGGATTCTTATCCGCGAAGCTTCATTTTCCGGATAGCCGTATTCTTATTATTTTATTTTTCATTGTGCTTTTCTTCATTTGCTTTCCAGTTTGAAAAATATGAATGGGGCAAACCTTTGAAGAATATGGAATTAAAGATAAAGGAAAAAAGAAAGGAATTGATTCCTTCAGATAAAGACTCAGAATTGTCCTATACGGACAAGATTTTAAATGAAGACTGTTTAGTATCTCTTGTTTTTACGCCGAAGACAAAAAAGCTGGCTTCAATACGTATAGTGTGGAATAATAGATATGTAGGAAATGATCTCAAAAAGTTATTGGTAAAGAAATATGGTAAATTTTATCAGCCTGATGTTATGTCTGATGAGTACCGCTGGAAAGGGAGCTCTCAGTATGATTTGATTGTTTTGAATTACA
>CAZSRG010000029.1:0-16040 GCA_964609315.1 uncultured Planctomycetia bacterium | reverse complement strand
ATAGTCTTTAATTATCTCTTTAAGCTTACCTCTATCCATTTTTACCTCCGGTCTTCCAGGAATCAGAAAACAGATATCAGAAGTCAGATATCAAACTTCAAATTTGTAACCTGCCTGTGCCCGATAGGACATGGCTTTGGACATAGAACTTATGATCTCTGTCTTCTGTTTAACAAAAAATAATAAGCTTTCTAACTCACAAGCCATATCTACATTAGAAATAAAGATATTTCTTGGAGTCTTTAAAATCAAAGGCGCGAAATTCAAAATCCCCTTAACGCCTGAATTTATTAGCTCGTTTGCTATATTCTGCGCCGCCTCCGGCGGTGTAGTTATTATAGCGATCTTTATTTTATTCTTTTTGATAATCTTTTTTATATTTCTTGTGCTATTTATCTTTATACCGAAGATATCCTTCCCTATTTTATTGCTATCGCTATCAAAAACTTGAGTAATCTTAAAATTAAACCTGGAGAACCCCTCAAATCCTAAAAGGGCGCTGCCTAATCTCCCTGCTCCAACTAAAGCTATCTTCCATTTTTTATCTATGCCTAAGATACATTCTAATTCACTTATTAATTTTTCAACTTCATATCCTACTCCACGTACACCAAATTCACCAAAATAAGAAACATCCTTTCTAAACTGTTCTGCCGAAACATCTAAAAATGCCGCTATTTTGTCGGAGGAAATAACTTCAACACCCTCGCTCCAAAGACTCCTTAAGTTCCTCAAGTATAAACTCAACCTTTTAATTGTCTCTTTGGAGAAACATTTCTTTTTAGTGCAAATTATACGTTGTGATATCTTTTTTACCTTGTTCACTTTTTCACAAAGTTTAGCAAATTAAATGTAAGTTGTCAAGTAAAAAACATCAAAAGTTTGTGTCAAATTTTATTCGCAAATCCTAAAGAAGAATTTTTCTGTTTTGTATCGGACAGGAGCAATTCCTGTCTCTACAATATTTTTATTTAAATCGTGCTGTTTTACATGATCAGCCCCTGTCGGAAACACCTACGAGATGGCCGAAAGGACTTTTCGTAAGTGTTTCAGGTTAAACGCATTCAATCGGATTTGTAGGAACACGGCATGCCGCACCCCTCCGTGCTCCGTATATCAAATCTTGAGACCTGACCCCGTAATTAGGCACGGAGGTTAAGTTCCCGAGCGGCTTTGGCTTCATCAAGCCTCCGGACAGGAGTAGTCACAGGGCTGTCTTTTAGAATTTGGGGGTTGAATTTGGATAATTCCGCAATTTCTAACATAACTTCAATAAAATAATCAAGAATATCTTTTGATTCTGTTTCAGTAGGCTCTATCATTAAAGCCTCTTTCACAATTGAAGGAAAATATACCGTGGGAGGATGAATGCCTTTGTCAATAAGGTATTTGGCAATATCAATAGCATGAATCCCCTGTTTTACCTGTTCAGAAGCCGAAAAGACACACTCGTGCATACAGGTATGGTTATACCCAATTTTATAAGCTTTACTTAGTTTCTTTCGGATATAGTTAGCGTTTAAGACAGCTTTTTCAGAAACATCAATAAGCCCTTCTTTGCCCAAAAACAAAATATAGGCATAGGCTTTAAGCAAGACAGCGTAATTACCGTAAAAAGGAGAAACTTTACCAATAGACTTTTCGGGATAACTCAATCCGAAACTCCCGTCCTTAAGAATAACAACTTTAGGAAAAGGCAGAAAGCCTATAAGTTTTTCATTTACGCCTACAGGCCCCGCGCCAGGGCCTCCTCCCCCATGAGGGGTGGAAAAAGTCTTATGGAGGTTTAAATGTATAACATCAAAACCTAAATCCCCTGGCCGGACTTTGCCTAATACAGCGTTTAAGTTTGCCCCGTCATAGTACATCAACGCCCCAAAACTATGGGCTAATTCGCAAATTTCTTTTATCCTATGATTGAACAACCCCGCGGTATTAGGAGAAGTCAACATTACCGCCGCGACATTTTTGCTAAGCTGTTTTTTGAATTCTCCGAAATCCATATATCCCTTTTCATCGGTAGGTATCACAATAACTTTATGCCCGGCAATCGCGGAAGAAGAAGGATTTGTCCCATGAGAAGAATCAGGAACAATCACGAATTCCCTTTTCTCATTTCTGCTCCTATGATAGGCTGAAATGAGCATACTTCCCAAAAGCTCGCCGTGAGCTCCGGCCAAGGGCTGCATAGTAAAAGCTTTCATTCCTGTTATATTTAAGAAAAGCTGTTCCAACCGGTAGACTACTTCTAATGCCCCCTGGGATAAACTGTTTCCTCCGGAGATATCCGGAATTAAAGGATGTAGGTTTCTAAATCCGTCAAGGGAAGCTGTATCTTCGGTAAACTTAGGGTTATATTTCATTGTGCAGGAACCTAAAGGATAAAAGCTGGTATCTATTGAAAAGTTTTTCCGTGATAAATTGGTGAAATGCCGGACAACATCCAATTCTGAAACTTCAGGCAGCAGGGGTAAATCTTTACGCCTATATTTTTTGGGAAACTCTTTATTTAAAGGAGTGTCATTTCTTAAAACCTTGAATCCTCCGCGGCCGGATTTTGATTTCTCAAAGATTAAACTCATAATATTTTCTTTAAAGTTGCGGCAAATTTGGATATTTCTTCTTTACTGCGTTTCTCGGTAACTGATATTAAAAGGTAATTGTCCATCCCTTTATAAACTCTGCCTAAAGGAAAACCCGGAACAAACCCTTTCTTAATCATTTCAGCAGATACTTTATCCGCTTTTTTAGGAACTGAAACTGTGAACTCGTTAAAAGTTAAAATCTCTCTGTTAACTTCAACTGAAGGAATACTCTCAATAAGACTTTTGGCAAACTCTGTCTTGTTATAGATAACCTGGGCTAAATCTCTTAACCCCTGCCGGCCTAATAAACAAAGGTATATCAAAGCCCTTAAAGCGCATAAAGACTGGTTAGAACATATATTTGAAGTAGCCTTTTCCCTGCGGATATGCTGTTCGCGGGTCTGAAGAGTAAGAACATACCCTTCTTTCCCCTCAACATCAACGGTTTTACCCACAACCCGGCCGGGCATTTTACGGACAAACTTTTTTTTGCAGGCTAAAATACCTAAATAAGGCCCGCCAAAAGAAAGATAATTGCCTAAACTCTGGCCTTCGCCAACAGCTATATCAACTCCCATTTCTCCCGGCGCCTTAACCAAACCTAAAGATATAGGATATACTGATTCAACAGCCAAAGCTCCTCTTTCATGGGCAAAGCCAACAATATCCGAATAATCATCAACTGTACCTAAAAAGTTCGGGTTTTGAAAAACAACTGCCGCAGTGTCATTATCAATCAGGGACAAAATATCTTTAGACGAAACACTGTTTTTAGAAAGTTCTGTTTCAATAAGATTAACTGACAGATTAGAAATATAGGTCTTAAGAATTGACCTGTAAATAAAGTTGACTCCGGAATCAACAATAATTTTCTTCCTTCCGGTTACGCGCAGAGCCATCATTACAGCTTCAAATAAAGCGGTGCCTCCATCATAAAGAGAAGCGTTGGAAACTTCCATCCCGGTAAGACGGCAAACAGCGGTCTGATATTCATAAATAGACTGGAGCCATCCCTGCGAACATTCCGGCTGGTAAGGAGTATAAGAAGTATAGAATTCTGAACGGGAAGATAAACTGTCAACAGCTGAAGGAATATAGTGGTCATAAAATCCGGCCCCTAAAAAACTAACCAGCCTGCCTGAATTCTTTTCGGAGAGATCCTTTAAATATTTTTTAACTTCAAACTCGGATTTCCCCTCGGGCAGGTTAAAAGACTTCGCTCTAATGTCCGGGCTGATATCCGAAAACAGCTCTTCAACAGAAGATACCCCTATATCCGAAAGCATCTCTTTAACTTCGCTGTCTGTATGAGGAGTATAGTTCATCTCATTTTTCCTATCGAGGCTAATCCTATCGAGGCTAAGCCTCGATAGGATTAGCTCAGAGTTTCTATATATTTTTTATAAGCGGATGAATCCATCAAGTTAGATACCTCATCCGGGTTTTCAGCTTCAACAACAGCAATCCACCCGTCCTGGTAAGGAGACTTGTTTATTAACTCCGGATTATCAGATAGGGCGGAATTCACTTCCTTAACTTTTCCAGATAAAGGGCAGTAAACATCAGAAACAGCTTTGACTGACTCAACAACCGCCAGCTTGTCAAACTGTTTAAGGACTGCCCCTTCAGCCGGAAGCTCAACAAAAGTAATGTCCACTAAAGAATGCCGGGCATAATCAGTTATCCCGATTACCGCCTTTTTACCCTCAAGTTTAACCCATTCATGTTCTTTAGAATAAAATAACCCCTCTAATACTTCCATAAAAATCCTCCTCAATGAGGCCACAACTTATGGAATCCAAAGGATGACATAAGTTGTCTGGCCGAATTGATCCCGCCGGAGGTTGGAAAAATATCAAAGAGATTTTTCCAACCTCTTCTCTGAGGCGGGATTTCATTAATATTATAAATTAGCAAATGAGGCTACAACTTATGGAGTTCGAAGAACGACATAAGCTGTAGGGCCTAATTCCTGCCTACGCTGAAGCTTCGGCAGGCAAGTATCCCGGCCGAAGGCTGGAAACTGAGACAGGATTTCCTTATTTACAAACTGACACCCATTACTGACCCTCTGATAAAAGGCTTTTTGACAACTTTTACCGGAAAAGAACTTCCATTGTTCTTAATAAGCAGATTCTTCCCTTCTTTGCTGTAATCTAACTTAACATACCCCGAACCTATTCCTTTCTCCAAAGTAGGCGAGAATGTACCGCTGGTAACTTTGCCTATTTCCTTCCCTTCATCGGAAAAGATACTATAATTGTGGCGGGGAGCTTTCCGAGTCTCAGAAATAAAATAGATAAGAATTTTATCATCCTTTTCTTTACGCTCAATGAGGGCCTGTTTTCCCAAAAAATCTTTGTTTAAATCAACAAACCTGCCTAACCCCGCCTCAAAAGGAGTGATTTCTTCATCCATATCCTGGCCGTAAAGAGGAAGGCCGGATTCTAAACGCAGAGTATCCCTTGCCCCTAACCCCGCGGGCTTTACTCTCTCATCTGATAAGAGTTTGTTCCATAACTCAGAGAGTTTGCCTGTTTCCATATAAATCTCGTATCCTAATTCTCCGGTATACCCTGTCCGGCTGATGAGATGCTTACCTCCAAAGAAATCAAAATAATCAAAGCGGTAAAACTTAAGGCCGCTTAAATCCAGATTAAACAAATCTTTAAGAACTTCTCTTGATTCCGGGCCCTGGACATCAACTTTGCCAAATAAAGGGTTCAAATCTTCAAAAGAAGACTTATTCAGATAGGTGCGTATATGCATTTCATCTTTGTCTTTAGTCCCGGCATTAACCACCAACATAAGAGATGTATCGGAAATCCTGTAAATAACCAAATCATCTATTATCCCGCCATTCTCATTGGGCAGAAGAGAATAACGGCATCTTCCTTTATCAATACTTAAAACATCTGCGGTTACTAACGAATTGAATTCCTCAGCAGAAGTTTCTCCCTCAACGCGGAACTGGCCCATATGACAGGTATCAAACACAGCGCAATGTTTACGGCACCAGAGATGTTCTTTCACTATACTCTCATACTGTATAGGCATTAAAAACCCCGAAAACTCACTTAAGGATGCCTTGAGTTTTTTATGTTCTTTAAATAACGGAGTCTTTTTCAATTCCATAATCATCCTTTCTTCTCCCAGCGCGGAAGGTCAATTACTTTTGATAAAGTAGAACCTGATTCTATTTCTTCCCTGAGCCTGTTTTCCTGTTCCAAAACTCCCATTGCCCGATTTGCCGTTTCAATCAGGATTTCTTTAGGTATTCGTACCACTCCGTCATCATCTCCTAACACCCAGTCACCTGAAAATATTTTTACCCCTCCTACCGTTACAGGCGCGCCAATTTCGCCAAACCCTTTAGGCTCACCGGCAGTAGGCATAACCAACTTAGAAAATACCGGGAACTTAAGTCTTTTTATTTCAGCGGTGTCTCTAACAGCTCCGTCTATAATTACACCGGCAAGTTTTTTCTTTAAAGCGCTGTGGGTAGCTAACTCTCCCCATACCGCCGGCCCGGCAGAACAGGCATCAATTACTATAACCTGGCCTTTAACGGCTAAATCCACCGCTTCAACAGTCTTTGCCCAGTCGCCGGGATAAGTCCGGACAGTTAAAACCTCGCCGGCCATCTTAATCCCAGGAAATAAAGGGCGGAGCCCTTTTAAATCGCCTGAACGGTGCATAGCATCTGATAAGTTGGCAGAAGAAACCATCCTTAAAATCTTATAAACATCAGATAAACCCGCCCGTTTAAACAGCCGGGTTTTAAATACTTTACCTTTAGTAATGGAATCTTTTATATCTTTTGCCGCCTGTTGAGGTTTTTTGTCTTTGGTAATAGCTCCCCCTACAACAACAATATCCGCTCCTGCTTTGACCGCTTTTAGAACGGTTTCTTTATTTATCCCTCCGGCAGCAGCTATAGGAATATTAACTGTTTTAGATACCTTACTCAAACGCAAAAAGGAACCCTCCCCCTTCATCTGGTCATCAATAGGGCAATGCACTCCTAAATAATCAACACCTATTCTTTCCATTTTCCCGGCAGTTTTACAAAGCTCATTTTCCCCTATCCCGATTAAATCAGCCTCAACTTTTACTCCGTAATTTTTTCCCGCCCTGACTGCTTCTTTGATAGTGCTTTCAGAAGCCGCGGCTAAAACACAAACTACATCAGCTCCGGCTTTCGCGGCAGATTCAACTTCTATCCTTCCGGCATCCATTGTCTTCATATCAGCTATGATAATTTTTTTAGGAAACTTCCCGCGGAGAGCCCGGACAGCGTCCAACCCCTCACTCTTTATTAGAGGAGTTCCGGCTTCAATCCAGTCAGCTCCTCCTTTAACCGCTAAGTCAGCTATTTTTAGAGCCCGGCTGAGGTTTACAAAATCCAAAGCTATCTGTAAAACAGGTTTCATTTATTCTCCAATTATCTGGACCACAATTTTTCTTGCCCTCGGCCTATTATCAAAATCTATAAAAACAACCTGCTGCCATGTCCCTCTGATAAGTTCTTTGTCCCTAAAAGGAATTGTAAGAGAAGGGCCTAACAGCGAAGCCCGGACATGGGAATACCCGTTACCGTCACCCCACTGGAGGTTATGGGCATAATCCTTCTTTTTAGAAGCTACTTCTTCAAAAAGGCGTTTTAAGTCCCTGACTAATCCCGGCTCATACTCAACAGTCGTAATTCCTCCGGTAGCTCCGGGAACAAAAACGGTTACAATCCCATTGGAAACATTACTGTCTCTGACCGCGGATTCTACACGCCCGGTAATATCAATAATATCAGTATTACCTTTAGTATTTAATTTTATCTCTTTTGTTTCAACCATAATTCCTGATTATAATAGTAATGGCTACGTCTAATCATAATATAGCGCTATTTTGAAGACGGGCGCATTCAAGAAGGTTTTTCATCAACATAGACACAGTTAACGGCCCCACCCCTCCGGGAACAGGAGTTATCCATGAAACTTTATCCTTAACTTTATCAAAATCAACATCTCCGGCAATCTTTGTTTTTCCTTCAGAAGAAAAAATTCTGTTTATGCCAATATCAATTACCACCGCCTCAGGTTTAACCATATCTTCAGTAATCAACATAGGTTTTCCTGCCGCGGTAAACAGGACATCAGCCTTGCGGGTGTGGTAAGACAAATCGGAAGTAGCTATATGGCAAACAGTAACCGTGGGAGAAGAATCAAGAGACGCCAGTAAAAGCAGGCTCAAGGGTTTTCCTACAATTTCGCTGTGGCTTACAATAACAACTTCTTTGCCTTTTAAATCAATCCCTGTATATTTAAGCAGTTCCGCCGCGGCCGCTGCTGTAGGAGGCACAATAACCGGCCTTCCTAAAACCATACTGCCCAGGTTTACCGGTGTAATACCTTCAACATCCTTTGAAGGTGAAATCATAGACTGTATTTTCCCCGCCGGCAAGTTCCCTGGTAAAGGCATCTGGATAATTATTCCCGTGACCGTTTTATCCAGATTCAGGCCGGATATAACATCTGACAATCCTGATTCATCTATTGATTCTGGCAAAGCCTTCACTTCATAAAGAAGGCCTAAATCCGAAACCGCTTCCCTCTGCCGGTTAAGATAAATCTCCGATGAAGGATGGCTTCCTACCTGAACAGCTATAAGTTTAATCTTCCCGCTTAAAAAGCTCAACTTTTTCAGGCCGGCCTTTACTTCATCAATAATCTTCCCTCTTAAATTTCCGCCTTCTAAAATCTTTGCCGGCATACTGACACCTCTGTTTTTATCCATCCGTTAGCCTGGCAGAAACCAGTGCCAGAATCTTTTCTTTAATTAAAGAAATATCCTTTCTATAAATATCCAACTGTTGTTTTATTTCGCTTTTCTTATCTAATTTTTTGTAATCTTTAAGGTTAATTCTAACATTAAATTCAGCAGAAATAAATCCCGCTTCTAAAAAAACTGCCGCCCCCCCTAAATCAGTTATAAGGTTAGAATTGCCTATTTCCAACAGCCTGCCTGACAAAACCAAAGCATCACGGCATAAGCGGCATACTCTAAAAGGCACCATAACCGCTTGCTCTAATTCCTCCTGCACATTGTTTATCTTATCTCCCCTTTGAGAAAATATCTTACCCTCTTTCTCCAAAGCGGAACGCAGATTTTGATAAACTTCAATATCTTTATCCGTCAAAGCGGCCGATTCTTCTCTGATTTTCCTAAGACGAATTATTATTTCTTTTAGTTCCTCCTGATTATCAGCCGGCTTATCTTTGCCTATACTAAAATTAGCCGCCATAGACGCTAACCCGCACCCTATAGCTGAAACTATTCCCGAAGAACTTCCTCCTCCGGGAACAGGGCTTTTAGAAGACAAATCCTCTAAATAATCTTTAAATATTTCAGAATAAGCCATTAAAACAGCCCCTTTATTTTACCTCTGCTGTCAATATCAATATTTTCGCCGGCCGGATGTTCAGGAAGGCCGGGCATAGTATTTATCTTTCCGCATAAAGGGAGAAGAAATCCTGCTCCTATAGAAGCATGGACATCACGCACGGGTAAAGTAAAACCTGAAGGAGCGCCTTTAAGTTTAGGGTCAGCAGATAAAGACAGGTGAGTCTTAGCCATACATACCGGAAGATTTCCGTATCCTAACCTGGTAAGATGTCCTATCTTTCTCTCGGCATCAGCGGTATAAGTTACTTTGCCCGCTTTATAAACATCTTTAGATAAAACTTTTATTTTCTTTTTTATCGGCATTGATAAAGGGTATAAGAACCTGAACTTTTTATTTCTGCTTTCCGCGAGCTCTACCACGGCTCTTGCTAAATCAATCCCTCCCGAAGACCCTCCAGCCCAGACATCACTTACAACAGCTCTATCCGCGCCGAACTCAAGGGCTTTCTTAACCGCGAAATCCAGCTCTTTCTTATGGTCAAAATTAAACCTATTAACAACAGCTGCTACCGGTATGCCGAAAAGCTTAACATTATTTATCTGCCTCCTGAGGTTCTCCGCTCCCTTCTTCACTGCCGGGATATCTTCTTTCATCCATACTTTTTTATCCTGAAAAGACGAATATTTATGCTTTCCCGAATGAAACTTCAGGGCCCTTACACTAAAAACAATCACCGCGCAGTCGGGAACAAGCCCGCTCAAACGGCACTTTATATCAAAAAACTTTTCTCCTCCGCAATCAGCGCCAAACCCCGATTCAGTAACAACAAAATCCGATAACTTCAAGGCAATCCTGTCAGATATAATGGAATTGTTTCCGTGGGCAATATTCCCAAAAGGCCCGGTATGGACAAAGCAAGGGGTATTCTCTATAGTTTGAATTAGGTTGGGTTTTATCGCGTCTTTAAGCAAGACAGCCATAGCTCCGGCAGCCTTTATATCTTCAGTTGTAACCGGCCGGCCATGTCTGTCAAAAGCCAGGACTATTTTCCCCAGCCTCTTTCTTAAGTCAGCTAAATTCTCAGATAAAGACAGAATAGCCATAACTTCACTGGCCGCGGTAATGTCAAACCCGCTGCTCCTTTCGAAAGCCTTATCCTTAAACCCCAATCCTGTGCGCACACGGCGCAGGCTCCGGTCAGAAACATCCATAACCCTCTTCCATGTAATAGAATCTAAATCAATATTACAACGGTTTCCATGAAAAATGCTGTTATCCAAAAAAGCCGAACACAAATTATGGGCATCGGTTACAGCGTGGATATCTCCGGTGAGGTTAAGATTAAAATCTTCCATAGGCAAAACCTGAGAATATCCCCCTCCAGCAGCTCCTCCTTTAACTCCGAACACCGGCCCCAAAGAAGGCTGACGGAGACAGACTGACGACTTTCTGCCTATACGGTTTAAAGCCATAGACAACCCTATTGAAATTACGGTCTTGCCTTCACCCAAAGGCGTAGGCGTAATAGAAGTAACTACTATGTACTTACCATTCTTTCTATCCTTCAGCCGGTCAACTGCTGACAGAGAAACCTTACCCATATAATTCCCGTAAGGATGGAACTCTCTTTTCTTTAGCCCCAGGTTCAAAGCGATATCCGTAATCGGCTTTAAACGAGATTTATACGCTATTTCTAAATCTGATAACATCTTTTCTAAATTGTATAAAATTAATCGGTATTTTAAATCTCTAATTGATCTCAAATCCCAATTACAATCAAATCCTGAATCCTAATATCTGAATCCTAAACAAATCCTAATTCCAAACTTTCTAATTTTCAAAACTTTTTTGTTTTGGTCATTTGCCCACCTTGCTGAGCCATCGGCTTCGCCGATAGGCGAGCAATGGCGAGGCAGGTATTTTGAAGATTTGATATTGTTTAGTATTTAATGCTTCGCGCTTAGGATTTATTTTATTAGGCCAATTAGAAATCAAAAATTTGTTATTTAAAAACCTTTATCTATTTTATGAAATTTCGGCTTCCATCATTTTAGTGCCTGAAATGCCGGATACCGGTAAAAACCATAGCAATCCCTAACCTATTGCAGGCATCAATCACTTCCTTGTCGCGGATTGACCCTCCGGGCTGAATAACAGCTTTTATGCCGGCTTTAGAAGCATACTCAATTGAATCCGCTTTTGGAAAAAAGGCGTCACTGGCTAAAACCGCCCCTCTCGCCCTGTCCCCGGCCTTCCGGCAGGCAATAATCACTGAATCAACTCTGCTCATCTGGCCGGCACCAATACCTACTGTTTTTTCGCCTCTTGCCAAAACAACGGCATTGGATTTAACATATCGGCAAACCTTCCAGGCAAACAGCAAATCCGGCATATCTTTTTCATCCAACTTTTTCTCTGTAACTATTTTGAGGGATTTATCTTCCTCCGTATATCTATCAAAATCCTGAACCACTAACCCTCCGGAAACTCTCTTAAACTCTATTTTTTCATTCACCCCGCTTCTTTTTCTCCCAGTTTCAATAACCCGCAAGTTTTTCTTCCGGGTCAGAATTTCCAAAGCCTCCGGCTCAAACTCCGGCGCGATAACCCCCTCAATGAACCCTGCTTTACTTACAGCTAAAGCGGTATCTCTACCAACCATAGAATTCAACCCTATTATTCCCCCAAAGGCTGATAAAGAGTCCCCTTCCCACGCATTAACAAAAGCATCTGTAATATCCTTTCCAACGGCAGCTCCGCAGGGATTGCTATGTTTAATTATTACAGCCGCCGGCCTTTTAAACGAGCTGACAATCATTAAAGCCGAATCAAAATCAACAATATTGTTATAAGACAACTCTTTCCCCTGAAGTTTCTTTGCCTGGGATATACTCAAAAATAAAGCGTTTTTTCCTGAATAAAAAGCCGCTTTCTGATGAGGATTTTCCCCATAACGCAAATCTTTAAGTTTAGTATAATTCAGGTGAATTTTTTCCGGAAACCCCTCCGGCTTACCTCCGGCAATTCTTTTAGACAAATAATCATAGATAACTGAATCATATTCAGCCGTTTTCTGAAAAGCCTTTAAAGCCAATTTTTCCAATGTCTCATCAGACAAACAGGATTTGTTTTCTTCCAACTCCCGGATAACCTCAGAATATTGAGAAGGGTCTGTTACCACAGCTACTGATTTATAATTTTTAGCCGCGCTTCTTAACATAGCCGGCCCGCCTATATCAATATTCTCAACCACTTTATCCAATCCTGTATTTTCTGATTTTATGACTTCTTCAAAAGGATATAGATTAACAACCACCATATCAATAAACCCGATGCCGTTTTCTTCAGCCTGTTTTAGATGTTCGGGATTACCCCTTAGAGCTAACAACCCTCCGTGAATCTTAGGATGCAGAGTTTTCACTCGTCCGCCCATCATCTCAGGAAAATTGGTATATTCAGAAATCTCTTTTACGGGTATGCCCAGTTTCGTTATCGTTCTGGATGTCCCTCCGGTAGATATAATCTCAACACCTAAAGAATGAAGGGATTTAGCTAAAACGTCAACCCCCCTCTTATCAGAAACACTTATCAAAGCCCGTTTGACTTCTACCATAAACATACCTTCCGCTAATTCCTAAAAAAGAAATTTATTATAGCACAGAAGGAACAATTTGCAATTGCTTATGAAAAATCCTAAGTTTTTGGGTAGGCAAGTAGATGGAATTACTGGATAATTTCCTCTGCGCGCGGGATAAAACTTAACTTTATACATCTTCCTCTTTCAATATAAATGAATATCAAATTTGATATATTGTCAAGGGCAAATTTAACAGGGCAAATTTAAAAAATTTCCTTAACCCAAATAATGCAATTAGCATTATTTGCCCGCCTGTGCCCGCAAGAATGCAAGGGTATAGGGCCGACCCCATATTTTCTACTGGAAAATATGGGAAGGTCGGAGAAACCTAAGGGGAAAATGCTGGGTACTCTTTAATACAACCTCTGTTTAGTGCAACTTTTTCTCTTATTGAACGCTCGTTTTCCTGGCCCAACGTCACAAAAGACCTACTTTACGACACGCCGCCCATCCTACAACCTCTCTAACATTTCCCTTAAATACCGCTCATTAACCGGGCCAAAATCCTCAGCTTTGTCCGGGTCATTCATTAAAGAAGCAATGGTTGGACGGATATAGTTTTTATTTCCGCAGCAGCCTTTTATATAATTAACAAATTTTACCTTCCCCACCAAATCGCCCCACCATTTCTCCGCATCCGCTTTTGTAGCAGCGCAATTCGGTTCTCCATGAGGGCAAAGCCTCTCACAATCAACACATTCATCGCGCAACCCCAGGGAATGGCCCAATTCATGCAAAAATCCTTTGGCAAAACTGCTCTTGTTTTTATACCTTCTTCTTCCTAAAATAACCAAAGACATCTTATCTTTTAAGGAAAGCTCAGCGCAGGAAACAGAGCCTAAAGCATCAATAATGATTAGTTTATATTTGGAGTTAATATCGGCTAAAATACTATCTAAAAAGTCCCGGCGAACCTTAAGGAACGGAAAGTTCTGCGTCCTTTTAAAAATCATATTTTCTTCTTCTTTTGAAAGACTAATATAATAAAACTCTATTCTTCCCACAAATTCATCAAATGGTCTGGTCTTGTGTAATCTTTCAATAATTGTATCTATATCCTCAAGAAAGGCTTCATGCTTCTGATAATCCAAAGGGCAAAAAACAAGACTCAAGATAACTGGGGCTTCAACATCAAAAATAGCCTGCCTCGAATAAGGCTCAATCTCATAGGCAGAACAACCGGAAGCAAAACAAAAGAAAATAGAAATAAAAATGAACAAACGTATACTGTTTACCATTACTGTCCAAATTAGCCGAAAGCCAGCCTTAGCTGAGGATCCGGCGGTTTATCCGATCTTTGATGAAACGGCGCATTAAGCCAATCCCATACCTCTTTTTTAAATCTTTTCCCCTGGCGAAGACGCCCATAGGTTTTTAAACCCGAAATTCGCATTAGAAAGTACTGTTTTCTACTAGCTTATAAAAGCGATATGGTTATAAAAGTAACCTGCGAAATAAATTAGATCTTTCTATTAAAAGACATAGGTAGGTCTATTCTTGCTGTGGGTTAACAGGCTGAACTTTGCAAAAACCACTTTGCAAGCCTTTTTTTAATAAACATTTTACCATAATGGGTCTTAAAATATCCTTCATGCTGCGTGGCATCCTGCTGGTTAAGACAACCTTCAAAATAAATGAGTTTTAATAGCCGTCTATTTTTTATTGACTCAACCTCTCCATTACTATACTGCTCAAATCGTAGTTTTAAATTTTTGGTATAACCCGTATATTTTTTATTATCTTTCTCGCTTAATAGCACATATACATAATAAAATTGGTTCATAATCCAAAAAGTGAAATACTCCCCCGACTAAAGTTGGGGGCTTCTGTTTTAATATTTCCTGAATATTCCCACCGACTTTGTCGGTGGACAACCATTGGTGTGGAATCTCCGCCCCCACGCCCCACCACCGACTAAAGTCGGTGGATTAGCTTAACCATTTAAAACTATTTCACAGGGTTCAAATACCAGCTCCCAGAAAAACATTAACTACTGGCAGCATACATACGCCTCACCAATAGTGACGTTGAGCAAAGCGTTACAACTACCATGGGGCGGACGAAAATGAGCGATGTTGCCGCCGCCGTCGCGGCAGTAGCCCCACCCGCCGGCGGAACCCCTGACAGTAAACCCAGAAACAGTACAAGCAGCACCAACAGGTTGAGCTGTAGGAAGACCATACTCTACATAGCAACCTCCGCCTCCCCCCTGCTTTACCCAATCCGAGCCATTATAATGATAAAGAGCATCATCCATACTTGAGTAGGCAAACTGCCCTTCCTCACCAGAAAACCAAATAGCCGGATCATTTGGTTGTGGCTTAAGCCGGATATCACCATTTCTATTCGGCAGGTCAGCACTGGTTATCTGTCCATCATCATCGGTATCTCCCACTGCCAGCTTCTTAGACTGCAGCTTATTATACACCCCGTAAGGAGCAGGATAATAGGTGGTAATAGTGATTTTCTCTCCCTCAGCGAAGCAGAAGGTTATCCCCAAGAGTAAAATCATACTTACAAAAATACTAATCCTGCGCATTTTACACCTCCGTTCTTAAAAATTAAACCTTGGTTATCAATGATGCTGCCGATTGTTGATAAATTTATATTATTACGGGCGGACACAAGGCCCGCCCCTACCACTTTTGTCTTTATTTTAAAATAAATAAGATATAATGTAAAGAAATTTGAAGAATAAGTAATGTCAAGATTTATTCGCAAATTCTAAAGAAGAATTTTTCTGTTTTGTATCGGGCATAGCCTCAAAACCCCTATCTATGATAAGCCCTTCTTCCTTAAGGGTCAAAAAAGTAAATACATCTAAACTGCGCTGGTTTTGGAAATAGCCTATCCTGCGGCTTATCTTACGCAACTCTCTGTTTATTCGCTCTAAAGGACTGGTTGACTTCAAGGTCTTACGTTCATCAGCAGGGAAGTTAAAAAAGGTATATTGCGATAATAATTTACCATATGCGCTATCTTGTTCATTATTCTTGAGGCTGTCGTATGAGATACGCTGTCACCAATAAACGATTTGAAAAACTTAGCCTGTTTACGGCTGGTTAATCCCAATATCATTGCTTTTAATATATTATCCTCAAATTCCGGCTGCCTGCGTTGATACGCTTTTAGACAATTATATTTTACCCGCACTCCTTTAGATTTAGGCATACGTAAATTATCTACCCGCCCATGTGTAGTTGATATGCTTCGTAAATACGCCCCGCTCCGATATCCATTATTATTCTTAACCCTTTGATACCTCTTCCTTGCTAATCTTAAATCGTATTCTTCCCAAATCATAGTCTCAATAGTGTCTTTTATCGTCTTTTTCACTCTCCCTTCTACTTCCTGCCACAATCCCAATTCTTTTAAATTTCTGTTTACATATTGCCATTGTACTGGTAAATTATCCTCA
>CAZSRG010000028.1:0-16301 GCA_964609315.1 uncultured Planctomycetia bacterium | reverse complement strand
CAATTCGGCTATAGACTTTTTCTTCGAAAAAGTCTAAGTCTCATTGATTAAAGATTTTTCGTATATGAGGACGGGTGAAATAATAAACCAAGAAAACTCCAAACCCTAACTCAACAAGCATGCTGAAAACAATCGGTATCCAGACAGCCATAGAAACATTGAAGGACTTCGTTCCCAAAGAAACCATATGAACAACAAGGCCGCGGACATATTCGGGGATATATCTAAAAACTAAGAACGGCCCTTCTATCAGATAGCCGAAGATTATATACCCTCCGATAAACAAAGCTGTCCTGCGGAATATGTCTTTAAGGAAAAATAGGCCGATACCAGTAAGGACACCGATGATTATCATCCCCAAAGAAATATAATATCTGGCAATTATCAAGTTATAAGGCAGGTCACGGAAGAAAAACCTATACCCGGAAAGAGAAAGTCCTTTAAACTGATACAAAGACCCTAAAATAAGCAGTGCAGCCGCCAATCTTACTCTACCGCGCATAACCCTCCTGCAATACGGGATAAAAACTATTCCAGCAATTTCTTAGCCGCAGAAATAACCTCATCCTGGTTTAATGTCTTTTTGAGATAAATATCAGCCCCAAAAGATTTTCCTAACTCTTCAGCCATAAATTCTTCTTTGCCGGTAAACATAATCACCGGTATCTTCTTATACTTGTCAGAGGATTTAATTGATTCGCATACCTTATATCCTGTCATCTTAGGCAGCATTAAATCCAGGATGATCAAATTCGGATTCTCCCTGCGGACGGCTTCTAACCCGGAATCTCCATCAGAGGCAGATACTGTTTCATATCCCTCTTTTTTTAACTGCCTTTCAAGAACTAAGCGGATATCGGGATCATCATCTACAATAAGGATCTTTTTTTTCACAACGTCTCCTTGTTTAAAATAAATGGCGGCGAGTGGACTTGAACCACCGACATAGCGGGTATGAGCCGCTCGCTCTGCCAGGCTGAGCTACACCGCCTTATTCTATATTATCAAATGGATAAACTGCTATATTGATAAAATATTAAGCATGGCCTTTTTACCCTTACAAACACAAGTTAATCTTCTCCTGCTTTTAGCAGGGGAAGTTGGGGCTGGCCCTCCGGGCATATTTTTCTAATGAAAAATATTGAAAATACAGACATTGAAGAACCATTGGAAACTTATGGATGTAATATTTATCCGCAGTAAGATTCGGACTGACTTTCTTAACCAAGGGCAAATCAAGTAAAAACTATTATTCCTAAAAGAGCCGCTATAACCAAGAAAGACAGAATATAAAAATCATTGAAGTATAGAAATGTTGACACTTTCTCCCTTATCGACGGAGTCTGGACTGAAACATTGTATTCCTTCTGAAGCTTAGCCCTCAATTGATAAATCTCTTCTTTGGGAAAACGCAAAAACTCCCCTCCTATAAGGTAAGAAGGAATTTTTTTCTTATGAGCTAAATCTATAACCTCTTTTTCCAATATTCCTAAATTCTCCGACACTTCCCTTAGAGTTATAAGTTTCTCTTTCATTACATATCCTTATTTAACCTTTTTAGAAACAGCTACTTTGTATCCTTAACCCAGCTTTCTATGCGTCTCCGTTCAAAAATCCAGTCTTCGCCGTCTTTTGTCCCGGGAATTCTCCCTGAAGAAGCCCACTCTGTAATTTTATCTTCTTCAATATCCAAATAGCGGGATAAATCCTTAACCCCCATAGTATCCCCTGCCATTTTCGACCTGCCCTCAAATACCGCTCCTTCCTTTATTTCCAGGACCGGCGTAGTTATATCCCCATATACAACAGCGGTGGATAACAAACTAATCCTCACTTCAGCAAAGATAGTCCCTTTAACTTTTCCGGAAACATTGATTACTTCACCCTGAATATCAGCCGAAACATCAGCGTGTTCGCCGATAAACAAAACTCCCTTAGTCTTTAAATCTCCTTTAAACTTTCCGTTAATACGTAAATTAACCGGGTCAGAAAAAACAAGGCTCCCCTGCATAGCAGCATTAACATCAAGCACTTTGTCTTCATCCCTTTTCTTGAGCATCTTTGCCTCCTTGTCAAATATGGCGTATTGTCAAAACCATCTTTGTTATTACGGGCGGACACAATGCCCGCGCTCTCCTTTTCCCCGCGCTTCTAAACTCTAACTAAATCCTAAACCCTAAACCCTAAACTCTTTAGCCATAGGCTGATCCGCCTCAGGCGGAAAATTCAAATTTCAAATGTTCTAAACTTTATTTAAGAATTTTCGTCCTGATCAAGTTCTTTATTATAATCAATCATCCGTTCAAATTTTCTGAAGAAAAGTAGAATGACTAAAGAAAACACCGAAACCAAAAAAGAGGCAAAATAATAACCGCAGCCTACGCCCAATCCTATCCCCGCGCTGACCCAGATCGAAGCGGCAGTAGTCAATCCCTTAACCTGATGTGTACTCCGTATTATTGTTCCCGCTCCAAGAAAACCGATCCCGGTAATTACCCCCGCGGCTATCCGCGCAGGATCCAAATTCAAAACATCCTTATACAAATCATATATATGCAGAGATACAAGCATGACCAAACAAGAACCCATACATACCAGGACATGAGTTCTTAACCCGGCGGCCCTGCCTTTTCTTTCCCTTTCAAACCCGATAATACTGCTGAATACGACAGAAAGTAAAAGGCGCATAAAAATAACAAAATGACTCATTAACCCACCTCCCGATTAGATCTGGATTAAAAATCTCTAAGGCTAAATAACCAACAACCAAAAAATACCCTTATACCCTCACGGGCACAAGCGGGCACAGGCAAGCTACAAACAAATCCCAATACCCAATAACCAATTACCAAACTAAACAATTATCTCATATTTTTTGGTTACCGGTTAATATCAGTTTACCCGGCATAAAACAGGAATATCAAACCCCGAAGAATACCCTTTCTTATATAAATATTCTCCTAACCCTGCTGTTCCGGCGGCATTATCCTGACAAAATCGCAAAGGAGGCACCCGTACACTAACCCCTTTTCTTCTTAATGCCAAAACTCTCCTGCGCAGTAAACTATTAGCAGCCACTCCCCCGCCCAAAACTGCCTTCTTTATTTTAGTTTTTTTTAGGCTCTCAGTCAAATTATAAATTAAAGAATCTACAACCGCATACTGAAAAGAAGAAAGTATTTCCGTCCTTTTTGAAGAAGACAAAGCTTTCTTTTCAACAAGCTGTTTATACAAATATACTGCTTTGGTCTTAATTCCACTGAAGCTGAATCCCAATCCCTTAAGCCTTTTCATCCTGAACAAATTCTCATTCACTATACGCTCATTAAATAAACGATCTATTGCCGGCCCGCCCGGAAACCCTACTCCGTAAAACCTGCCTACTTTATCCAAAGCTTCGCCCGCGGCATCGTCACGAGTAGAAGCCAAAGTATCTATTCTATCAAAATCCTTAACCAAATAAATCTCGCTGTGTCCTCCGGAAACAATCAACCCCACAAAGGGAAAGTCAATAATTCCTTTATTAATAAAGGAATTGAAAAGATGAGCGTAAAGATGGTTAACTCCGATAAAAGGCAGAGATAATGAATAAGCAAGGCTCTTCGCAAAACTCACTCCTGTAAGCAAAGAACCGGAAAGGCCCGGCCCCTGAGTAACTGAAACCAACTTCAAATCCCTAAAACCAATACCGGCGCCGCTAACAGCTTGTTCAACTATCCTGCCAATAACACTTAAATGCCTCCTGCTGGCTATTTCAGGTATTATCCCTCCGTATCTCTTGTGTTCATTCAAGCTTGAGAAAGTCACACATGAAAGAAGCCTCCTGTTGTTTACCACCGAAGCGGAAGTTTCATCACAGGAAGTTTCAATACCTAGAGTATACATCGCTATTTTCTTGATAAAATAACCAGCCCTTTTGCCAGGTCCACAGCTCTGACAAGCTGATAATCGTTCTTATAAAAATTGTCATCCTCTTTGCCTGAAGTTTTCTCCTCTACCTTTTTGAAGGTTTTATCCTCCACAGAGATATCAGGTTTAACTTCTTTCTGCTCAACGCGTATATCAGGAATAATTCCTTTATGCTGAATTATCTTCCCGTCAGGAGTATAATACTTTGATGTAGTAAGCCTCATGGCTGAACCGTCAAATAAGGGGATAATAGTCTGCACACAAGCTTTCCCAAAAGTATGAGTCCCTACAATAACCGCCCTCCGGTAAGCCTGAAGACAGCCCGAAACAATTTCGCTCGCTGAAGCGCTGCCTCCATTAACCAAAACAACCATAGGAACATCCGTAATATGTTTACCGGACTTTAGCGATTTATACTCTGTTTTCTTACCCTCGCGGTTAGAAGTATAAACCACCAATTTTTGAGGTTCAATAAAGAAAGAGGAAACATCAACCGCGCTGTCAAGCAAACCTCCGGGATTATTCCTCAAATCTAAAATATAAGCTTTCGCTCCCTGCTTCTCTAATTTGGACAAAGCTTTCCCTAATTCTACCGCCGTATTCTCCCTGAACTCCGAGAGCTTCACATACCCGATACTGTTATTCAATAAAGTTTCTTTAGGTATATCTTTTATCTTGATAATCTCCCGTTTAATAGTAACGTCAAAAACCCGGTTTTCCTTCTCTCTCAAGATTGTCAACTTAACCTCTGTCCCGGGAGCGCCCCTTAATTTCTTTACGGCCTCAGTCAGAGTAATCCCTCTGGTCAATTCATTTTCTATTTTAACTATCCGGTCTCCTGCCTCAATTCCCGCCCGCCAGGCAGGAGTCCCTTCTAAAGGAGAAATAACCGTAAGGATAGAATCTTTAAGGGAAATCTCAATACCCAACCCTCCGAATTTCCCTCTTGTATCCACTAAAAGCTCCTTATAATCGTCAGGAGAAAGAAACTGACTGTAAGGATCTAAAGAAGACAAAAGGCCTTTCAAAGAACCGTAAATCAAATCCTGAGGGGTTTTATTTTCAACATACTTAGACTGGATAAGAGAAATAACATCGGAGAAAAGTTCTAACTCCTGATACATGTCGTCTTTTTCTTTTCTTGAAAGGCCGACCGCGTATGAAACTGTAACCGCAGTAAAGACAAAAGCAATCAGTAAAAAAATCCGTATCCTTTTTTTCATAGCATCCTCCTAAATGAGCACACAACTTACAGAACAAAGTGATTGTAAGTTGTCTGTGCGAATTTATCCCGCCGAAGGCAAGGGAATTATTAAAGAGAATTACCCAACATCTTCTCTGAGGCGGGATTTCCTTAATATTTATAAATTAGCAATGAGACTGTGATTTTTTATTATTCCTAATAATAAAAAATCACTTATTCGAATTGATCCCGTCGAAGGTTAGTAAATTGTCAACGATAATTTACCAACATCTTCTCTGAGACGGGATTACATTAATATTATGTCAAATCAAGACAAGGCCGACTTGAATAGTTCTTTCAATTTATTGGGATTAGCCTTACCCTGTGTCAGTTTCATAACCCGGCCGACTAAAAACATCAAAGCCTGGCTTTTGCCCACTTTGTAATCCTCAACAGCCTTAGGATTTTCAGCAATAACTCTATTTACAAACTCCGTCAATTCACTTTCATTTGATACACAGCTTAACCCTTTCTCTCTAACTATTTCTTCAGGGTCGGCATCTTTATCTATTATATCAGAAAGAATCGCTTTAGCAGTCAGATTGGTAATCTCGCCTCTATCCATCATCTCAACTAAACTGACAAAATTACCGGCTGATACCTTTATATCCGAAAGCTCCATTTTTTTACTATTAACCGTTTCCAAAAGCGGGCCGGTTATCCAATTCACGACTTTTTTGGTTCTATCTGTCTTTAAAAGGCACTCTTCAAAAAAACCGCCTAAAAAAGGCGAAGAAAGAATTACTTCAGTTTCGTTCTCCGATAAAGAATACTCCTTGATAAACCTTGCTTTCTTTACTGCCGGCAATTCACCTATCAATTCTTTCTGCCTTGATATATTTTCATCAGTAACAGAGAACCGCACTAAGTCCGGTTCGGGAAAATAGCGGTAGTCATGAGAGCCTTCCTTGCTTCTCATGACTTTAGTCTTCCCCAATTTCTCGTCCCAAAGGCGGGTTTCCTGAAAAACTCTGCTTCCTTCTTCAAGAACAGAAGACTGCCTTTTTATCTCGTAAGCTAAAGCTTCCTTTACCTGGCTAAAACTGTTCATATTCTTCAGCTCAGTCCTTACTCCCAACTCTTTTCTTCCCTTAGGCTTTATTGATACATTCGCGTCGCACCTCAAAAAGCCCTTTTCCATATCACAGTTAGATATCCCGACATAGCGAAGGAGCAATTTCAGCTCTTTAAGATAAATAAAAGCTTCTTCCGGAGAAAACAAGTCGGGACAGGAAACAATCTCCAAAAGAGGAACTCCCGCCCGGTTTAAATCCACTAAAGAATACCTGTCTTTATGAATAAGTTTACCCGCATCTTCCTCCAAATGCACACGATTTATCGCGACTTTCCTCCCCCTGACTTCTAAAAAACCTTCTTCTCCCAAAGGACTTACGTATTGAGAAATCTGGTATCCTTTAGGCAGATCCGGATAAAAATAATTTTTTCTTTCAAAGACTATTTCTTTCTGAATACGGCAGTTTAAAGCTAAGGCAGCCCTCGTCCCCAAATCCAAAGCCTTTTTATTCAACACAGGCAATACTCCGGGAAGGCCCATACAAACCGGGCAGATCAGGCTGTTAGGAGCTTTGCCGAAGATATTAGGACATCGGCAGAACATCTTAGACTCTGTCTCTAACTCCACATGGACCTCTAATCCTATAACCGGCTCAAATTTATTCATATCCTTTAGGAAACATTTTATGCCATTCAGTAGACTGCTGATAAGCGTATGCCAGCCTAAACAGGGTTAACTCAGCAAAGTCATCGGCAATTATCTGCAGCCCTACAGGCAGATTCAAATCTTCAGTAAACCCGCAGGGTATTGACAAAGAAGGGACCCCTGCTAAATTAGAAGAAATAGTATAAATATCCGATAGATACATACTCAAAGGGTCATCTAACTTCTCCCCTAACTTAAAAGCCGGAGTAGGCGAAGTGGGTGTAATAATCGCGTCATAATGCCTGAAGGCTTGTTTAAAATCCTGTTTAATCAATGACCGGACTTTCAAAGCTTTCAAATAGTAAGCTTCATAATACCCCGAAGAAAGGCTGAATGTCCCCAGCATTATCCTTCTTTTGGATTCTTTACCAAACCCTTCCTTCCTATTCCCGCGGTATAATCCGGTCAAACCGCCTTTAGAGGATCTACGCCCGTAACGTATCCCGTCAAACCGCGAAAGATTAGAACTCGCTTCAGAAGAAGAAATAATATAATACGCGGGAACAGCATATTCAGTATGAGGAAGAGATATTTCAGTAAACTCAGCTCCTTTACTCCGCAGAAGATTTATTGCCTTAGTAATCCTCTTATTAACCTGAGAAGACATCCCCCCGACAAAATATTCTTTCGGCAGGCCTATCTTTAAGCCTTTAATCTTCCCATCAAAACTCTGAGAAAAGTCAGGAACACCCTGAGAAGAAGACGTACTGTCATTGGAATCAAACCCCGAGATTATATCCAACATATACGCGGCATCGCGTATATCGCGGGATAAAGGCCCTATCTGATCCAAGCTTGAACCAAAAGCCACTAACCCAAACCTTGAAACCCTTCCGTAAGTAGGTTTCAGGCCGCTGACTCCGCAGAAAGAAGCGGGCTGGCGGATTGAACCTCCTGTATCCGAACCCAAAGATAAAGGAGAAAACCCCAATGCTACTGATGCCGCCGACCCTCCGGAAGAACCTCCGGGGACATAATCCCTGTTCCAGGGATTCATAGTAGGGCCTAAACTTGAAGTTTCACAGGAAGAGCCGAAAGCGAACTCATCCATATTAACCGTGCCTAAGATAACCATCCCCGCTTTCTTTATCCGGGAAATTACAGAAGCATCATAAGGAGAAACATAATTCTCTAATATTTTTGAAGAACAGGTAATTTTCCTGTCTTTAATACATATATTGTTTTTTATTAATACCGGCACGCCCCAAAGTTTAGAACCGGATGTTTCCTCAGGAAAAACCGGGTCATCAAATAAAGAGACTACCGCGTTGACTAAAGGGTTGAATTTTTCTATCCGCCTCCTGAAAAAATCAGCCGTATTACGGATAGTGATTTCCCCCGCTTTAATCTTCCCGGAAATTTCCCCCGCGCTAAGTTTATATAATTCCATATCAATCAATAACTTTGGGTATTTTAATAAAGTTTCCTTCTCTTTCCGGAAACAGATTTATCAACCCGGAAATATTATCAAAAGCGGAAGCTGTATCATCACGGTAAACGTTCACCCCTTCATAAGGATTTAAAGCCTGAGGGACATCATCTAACTTAAGATTATCTATTTTCTCAACATAAATGACAATCTTAGCCAACTGTTCAGCATAATCTTCTAACTCATCCTCATCTAAATCTATTCGGGCTAAATTACATATATGCTTTACGGTATTCTTATCAATATTCATAGAAATACCTCCATCTTACTTGACGCACCGTCAAAACTATCTTTGTTGTTATGAACAAACACAAGGCCCGCCTCTACTGAACACGAATGACCGCGAATAAAAAAAAGGCCGCTAATTTACGCGAATTAGCGTCTCCCAATCAGCGAAAATTAGCGTTTCCCAATTAGCGGTAATTAACGTCCCTAAAGGGTAAATCTTACCACTTAAACAGAGAAAAGTCAAAAAGTCCCGGTGTCAGACCTTGACTCCATACATAAGAAAGAAGACAGAGAGATGTTTTCCGGACGCAAATCAGGAGAAATACCGCAGGATTCAAGCAAGGAATCAACATCTTTTCTCTTAGGAAAAATTTTTTTAAGGATATTGGATATCTTCTTTCTCCGGAAGGTGAAAACTTTTCTCAAAAAAGAAATAAACTCGGTTTTTTTATTATCCTCTATCTCAAAGCTGTAATCAGGAATAAACCTGACTAAAGAAGAATCAACTTTGGGAGCGGGAATAAAACAAGATTTGGGTATATTAAACAAAATATCCGCCTTAAAAAACAGACGGGTAAAGCAAGATAAAAAACAGTAAGCTTTACTGCCCGGCAAAGCCGAAACTTTTCCGGCAAATTCTTTCTGGAGAGTTAAATAGACAGAAGTTATCCTGTCTCTGTTATTAGCCAGGAACTCTATAATATCAAAACTTATATGGTAAGGGACATTCCCGACAGCTAAAACTTTTTTCCCTTCAACTTTAAAATTCCTTATATCTCCGCGGACAACTTTTAAATTAGAACTGGCGATAAACTTCTCTCTAATCATCCCGCAAAGTTTATCGTCTATCTCCACACAGACAACCGGAATGCCCTTTTCCAACAGCCCTTCGGTAAGACTGCCTCTTCCTCCGCCAATCTCAAGAATAGACTCAGCTTTATCTGTATCTAAAGAATCGGTTATTCGGCTCAGGTATTTCCGGCTTGTCAAAAAGAACTGGCTTAGAGATTTTTTATGCCCCATAGTTATAATTCCAGGGCTAATTTTACCGATTCTCTCATTGAACGATAATCTATCTTATCAGGCCTAAAGGCTAAATTAAAAGCAGGCCCGTGAGCAGGCGAAGTCCTGATAAAAGGAAGGCCTAAAGTAAGGTTTACCCCCTGAGAAAACTCCAAGCTCTTAAAAGGAATCATCCCCTGGTCGTGATAGAAGGCTATGACAGCTGAGAACCCGCCCTGCAAAGCTTCCTTAAACAAAGTGTCTGAAGGGTAAGGGCCTATAAAATCAACATCTTGTTTTATACTATTCTTTGCCCTAATTAAGATCTTCTCCTCTTTTTCAAGATACGTATCAATTCCGGCATGGGGATTTAAACTGCATAGAGCAATCTTAGGCCTTTTAATTTTGAAAAGATTCTTCAAAGAAACCGCTGTTAATTCCAAAACCTTTTTGATTTCTCCATAGCCTGAGAATTTAGAAACATCACGGATAGGAATATGCCGGGTTATAAAGACAATCTTAAGCTTTCGGCCTGTCATCATCATACCGAATTTCTTTACTCCGAACTTCTCAGCTAAAAATTCTGTATGCCCAATAAAGTTTTTATCAACTTTCTTAACCGCTTCTTTAGAAACAGGAGCAGTAACTAAAGAATAATTATTTTTCCGCCTCAAAATCCGGACAGCTTCTTCAAGGTATTCTCTTGAAGCGCGGCCTGAATTTTTATCAGGATATCCTCTCTTTATCCCCCGGCAATTATCCATATCGTATAAATCAGCTTTTGAAAGGATTTTCTTGAAGCCCTTAACCTTGCTTAAAACTTTTTTACAGCCTATAACTAAAACTCTTTGTCCCTCTATGCTTAACTTAGAAAGAGAATCAACTACAAGATAAGGCCCTATCCCCGCGGGGTCGCCCATAGTTACAATCAGCCCATTTAACGCGCCCCGGTTTTTACGCCGGGGTTCGCTCAGGGCTGATAATAAACTGTGTCTTTTATTATCAGCCATATTACCTGTTTATTTTAGAAGAAGGAAGTTTCTTAATTACCGCTTTTGACTTTAATTTATCAAGCCATCTGGAGAGAGATTTATTGAATTTATCCTGATAAAGAGCATTCCAAATAGCTGTCTTTACTTGGTCCAAACTCCGTTGTTCCGCGGGGATGTCTTCTTCTATTAAAAAGACGTAGAATTCTCCGCCAAGGCCGATAGGCTCGGATACCTCTCCTTTTTTAAGAAGGAGAAGGCCTTTAAATTCATCCCTGACTTTATCCCGGTAAAGGACTCCTTCCATCAAGGCGTCTTTATACTTATCCGCGATTATGCTGGTATCTCTATCTTTTTTCAACTCGCGGTAAACCTGGAGAGCCTTTGTCTTCTGGAGGAACTTAAAAGCCTTGTATCTTACTCCCTGAGAAGACATAAAATATTTCTTATGGCTGAAATAAAAATTAGTTACTTCATAGGGAGCTACTTCAATTTTCGATTTTACCTCCGAATTAATTACCTGGTTCATCATAATCTTATCTTCTATCTTTTTTTTCAAAGCAGAGATGCTCAACCCGCGTTTCATCAGCGAGTTCTCAAAATCCTCTTTATATTTAAAACCGCTTATGAATTGGTCCAGCCTTTTATTAACCAACTCCGGAGGAACCTGAATCTTCATTTTCCGGGCTTCTTCAACAACAAGCCGGTCCTCAATCAATCCGTCTAAAGCGGTTTTCTTTTCTCTATCAAAAGCATGGTTGAACTTATCTTTATCCTTGTATTCCAAAGACAGCCTGAGTTTAACCATTTCCAGATAATCAGAAACTTCTTTCTCAGTTATAACTTGGTTGTTTACTACCGCGACAATTTTATCTCCGCAAAACCCTGACGCGGTGAAAATAAAAACAGACAAAAAAGCGATAAAACACCTCATTTAAAATCCCCTCTTTTAAATCAGTATTGTAAAGAATTTATTCTTATTGGCAAAAACGCTAAACTTTAAAACAAATCCGAAATCCCAATATTACCAATACTACCAAATAAATCCGATGTAGTATTTTCCGCCGGAGGCGGATCAGCCTACGGCTGAGAATTTGGGATTTCTCCACCTCAGTTATGGTAAAATCAACCTCTAAAATCACTATTATGACCCTTATCTTTTCATAAAACTTTTAAGAATATTTCTATGAACTATCCACTTTCAGCTCAAATTTGAGTTTATCTATTTCTATACGCAATAACCGGCTGTATAAATCCAGGCCAATCTGCCAGACAAAACCATGTTGCTGTTCGCCTAAGATATTTCCTGCCCCGCGAAGCTCTAAATCCCGCATAGCAAGGTTAAACCCCGCCCCTAAATAAGAATACTCTTTCAATGCTTTCAGCCTGTTCTCGGAATCTTTAGAAAGAGGTTTACCCTTAGGAAAAAAGAAATAAGCATAGGCTTGCCGGTTAAACCTGCCCACCCTTCCCCTCAACTGGTGGAGATCGGCTAATCCAAACCTATGGGCGTCATTAACAATTAAAGTATTAGCTGATGCTATATCTATGCCCGACTCAACTATCGCCGTAGATAAGAGGCAGTCAACCCTCTTATTTATAAAATCAAGCATCACTTTCTCTAACCGCAAAGGCGGCATCCGCCCATGAGCGATTTCTATCCTGATATTGTCCGGCAGTATTTTTTTGAAGCAATTAAAAAGCTTTACTAATCCTTTTATCCTGTTTTCAATAAAAAAGACCTGTCCTTCCCTTTTTACTTCATTTACAACCGCCGTCTTAATCAAATCAGGATTAAACCCTCCGACATAGGTTTTAACGGCCAGCCGCTCTTTTGGCGGAGTCTTTATTATAGAGATATCCTTTATCCCTGTCAAACCCATATAAAGAGTACGGGGAATAGGCGTTGCCGTCAGACTGAGGACGTCAATACCGGTCTTCATCTTCCTTATCCTGTCTTTATGCTTTACGCCAAACCTCTGTTCTTCATCAATAACCAAAAACCCCAAATTTTTAAACTTGACATCCTCTGAAAGGAGGCGGTGCGTGCCGATAACTATATCAACAGTTCCTGCTTTAATATCCTCAACAATCCGCCTCTGCTCAGATTTTGTCCTAAACCGGGAAAGCATCTCCACTCTTACTGGAAACTTTTCCGTACGCTTTATCAAATTCTGATAATGCTGTTCAGCCAAGATTGTCGTTGGAACCAGGAAAGCTACCTGTTTTGAGTCCATAACCGACTTAAAACACCCCCTCATAGCAACTTCCGTCTTACCATACCCGACATCACCGCAGATAAGCCTATCCGCGGCTTTATCCGACTCCATATCCTTTTTCAAATCCAAGAGAGCTTTTGCCTGTCCTTCTGTTTCCGGATAAGGAAAACTGGATTCAAAATCTTTCTGCCAGGCAGTATCTTCGCTGAACTTAAACCCGCCCATTATCTTTCTCAAAGCCTGTTCCCTGACCAAAATAAGAGCATACCTTTGAATAGACTTTCTCGCCCTGTCTTTTATGTAATTCCACTCTTTACCCCCTAACCGGGATAATTTAGGAGGCCTCCTGCCTAAGTTAACGTATTTCTGAATGAAATCTGACTTTTCGGGAAGAATAAAAAGCTTTTCTTTATTCCGGTACTCTATTTCTAAAAAGGACTTTTTCCCTTGAGGCGTATCAATTTTCTTTCTTCCTAAATACCTGCCGATACCCTGATTTATATGAACAACATAATCTCCTTTTTTCAAGTCCAGATTTCCCTGCAAGGGGCTGGATTCGTATATCTTAGCGCCCGAAGGTTTCCTCTTAAACAGAGGAAGGATAATGAGGATATCATGCTCTTGAAAGAAAAGGAAATTGGCGGGGTCAAAGCTCCGGATCCGTTTTATCTTATCCCAATCCCACTCAATACGGACAGGGAACTCAAAAGAAACACAAAACACATCCAGCACTTCGCCTGTGCGTTTAAACTCGCCTTCTTCTTCGGTTTGAAGGGAAGAAGAATATCCCATCTCCGCCAGATTTCCGGTTACTTCCTCTAAAGATATAACCTTACCTTTATATAATTTTAAGGTTTCAACCCTCATATTATACTTTCCTTCTTAATAAGCTACCCAAATGCGACATTAGCGGTACGGCCGCGTATGTTGCATTTAGTTATTCAGTCATTAATAACTGAATAATACAGCATTAATTTTAAAAGGTCAAGCAAAGTATATCAGGATTATAGCAAGTAGAATAAAGAAGAAAGGAGTTACTTCTTTCTAAATAGAATAACTAAAGGAGATGCTATGTAAACTGAAGAATATGTTCCGGCAATAAAACCAACTATCAGAGCAAAAGAAAAACCTTTAAGATTCTGGCTGCCTAAGTAAAACAAGCAGGCCACCACCAGCAAAGTAGTTAAAGAGGTAATCAGCGTCCTGGATAGAGTCTGGTTTATAGCCCTGTTTATTATGCTCGGCAGAGGTTCTTTGGTAAACCGCGTAGATAATTCCCTAATCCTATCATAGACTACAATAGTATCATTTATCGAATATCCGGCTATTGTAAGCAAGGCAGTTACAATCAGGAGGTCAAACTTGTAGGCAAAGAAAAGAAGAAAAGATGCCGCGATAAATACATCGTGAAACAAGGCTATAACAGCCGCGGATCCAAAATCAAAGTGGTGGAACCTCAAAGTAACATAACCTAAAATGCCCAAAAGAGCAAACAGAATTGCCAGTAAAGCTTTCTTTTTCAAGAGCCTGCCGACAACAGGGCCCACTTTATCTACTCTGAGTATGTCATATTCCCCTTTATAATCTTTATCCAAAACTTCTTTAACCTTCTTATAAGTATCCGCGGAACTTTTAATACCTACCGTATTGGAACTTGAATAACGGTATAAAGCAAAATCTTCAAGCCCTTCTTTAGCCAAGAGGCCGCGCAACCTGTCTAATTTTACTTCCTTATGGAACTTGTATTCCTGAACCTGGCCTCCGGCAAAATCTATTCCGTAGTTTGACTGGCCGCCTTTTACAAAATAAAAGGCTCCGGCAATTATTACAGTCAAAGATAAAACAATACAAATTTTAATCCTTTTTATAAACTGAAAATCAGGATTTCTTACAAATTTAAACATAGGAAGGCTCTTAATAATCCCGTTTGAAACTAAAAGCTCAAAAACAACCCGGGTGAAAACCAAAGCGGTAAACATTGAAGCTAAAATACCTAAACTCAAAGTAACCCCAAACCCTTTAATCGGGCCGGTTCCGAAAATCAGAAGGAAAAAGGCAGCTATTAAAGTAGTAGCGTTTGAATCTAAAATTGTCCTGAAGGCCTTTTGGTATCCCAAACGCAGGGCAATAGACAGAGGCTTCTTAAGCTCCAATTCTTCCCTGATACGTTCATAGATAAGGACATTGGCGTCAACAGCCATACCCAAAGTCAAAATTATACCGGCAATGCCGGGAAGAGTTAAAGTCGCCCCAAAAGCGTTCAAACCGGCTAAGATTAAAACCATATTGAATCCTAAAGCCAGGACGCAAACAATTCCTGCCAGGAGATAATACCCGGCCATAAATAAGGATACTGCTATCAATCCGAAAATAGTAGCCCTAACACCTCTCCGGATAGAATCAATGCCCAAAAGAGGCCCCACAGTCCTTTCCTCTTCAACATGTAAAGGGCAGGGCAGAGCGCCTGACCTTAAAACCAAAGCTATATCTCTTGCTTCATCAGGAGAAAAGTCTCCGGTAATCTGCGCTTCTCCGGAATAAATAGGTTCTTTTATTACCGGGGCAAGCCTCACTTTCCCATCTAAAAGTATAGCCAGCCTTTTACCGGTATTCTTTTCTGTAATCTCGCCGAATTTCTTAGCATCACGGGAGTTAAAATGGATGGAAACATAACTTAACCCTAAATTTCCGAATCCGACCTGGGCATCAGATAAGGATTTACCGGTCAAGGACGCCTTCTTTTTCAGAAGTATTTTCTTACCTTCAAGGGTATTCCATTCATGGTCAGAATCTACAGATTCCCTGTTCTTTTTTATGACATCGGGATTATCCTCAACCAGCTTAAATTCTAAAAGAGCAGTTCTGCCTATAATGCTCAGGGCATGTTCTCTATCCACAACACCCGGAAGCTGGATTAAAATCCTGTCAGTCCCCTGAGGCTGAATAACCGGCTCCTTCACTCCCAATTCATCTATCCGGTTACGGATAACCTCAACAGCTCTTTCAGCCGCCCCCTTTTTTTCCTTCGCCGACAATCCGGAAGTATCAACCTTATAAATAAGGTGCATTCCTCCTTTTAAATCAAGGCCCATGTTTATCTTCTTAAGAGGAAGAGCCGTAAAAAGGCCTACTAACAGGACAAGAGAAACAAAAACAAGTTTGAAATATAAATTTTTATACATAATATGAAAAGGAATTACTACTGATAAAGGACTACTCTTTATTTATTTTGTAAGAGACCGCAGTTTTATCAATCTCAATCCGGGTATTATCGTCTACCCTTACTACAAGAGTTTTGTCCTTAATATTGACAACTACTCCATGAACTCCTCCGGCTGTAACCACTTCATCATTCTTTTTTAAATTATTGATCATTTCATGGTGGCGTTTTTGCTGTTTCTTCTGAGGAAGGATAATGAGAAAATAGAAAAAGAGAAAAATAACTACTAAAGGAAGGAAATTCATAAAACCCGGTGTCTGTGTAGCCTGCGGCATATCTTTTCTCCTAAATGAGGCCACAACTTACGGAGTTCGAAGAACGACATAAGTTGTTCGGCCGAAT
>CAZSRG010000027.1:0-16502 GCA_964609315.1 uncultured Planctomycetia bacterium | reverse complement strand
GAGCGTTGGGAAAAGATCAAAGAGGTTTTCCCAACATCTTCTGCGAAGCGGGATTACATTAATATTTATAAATTAGCAATGAGGCCGCGACTTATGGAATCCGAAGGATGACATAAGTTGCAAGCCTAAATTGATCCCGCCGAGCGTTGGGAAAAGATCAAAGAGGTTTTCCCAACATCTTCTGCGAAGCGGGATTACATTAATATTTATAAATTAGCAATGAGGCCGCGACTTATGGAATCCGAAGGATGACATAAGGTGCATGGCCGAATTCCTGCCTACGCCAAGGCTCAGGCAGACAGGAGGTTAAGACTTATTTATCATTTGGCGCTTGTTTTTTCTGCCTTCTGTCTTTTGCTTTATGACTTATGGCTTACTTTAAAACTTTAAACAACGTTCCCTATCCCTTCTTCGCGTTTTGAGTTTCAATATACCCCATTCTTAGGTGGTATAAGGACTCTTCCAAAAAATGGGATTCTTCTTTAGTTAAGTTGCCCTCAGTTTTTTGTTTAATGATGTCTAAGGTGTCAATCAGGAACCTTGCCTGTTCGGGATTTGCTTCTTTTTTCTTTGTGACAGGATTTTCCAGGCTGCCCATAGCAATCATCGCCTGCATGCTTAGAGACGATATAAATATAGTAAAACTGGGCTGATGAAATTTTTGTTCAGTTTTGGCCTTTTGCTGTTTTTCTTTTTCTATCTGGTCCTTCCAGCTTTCATCAACTGTTTTCTTAGTCTCCTCATTCATTTTCTTCCCTCCTCCTTTTGTAGGTTTCCAAATTCATTATTTTCTGGTGACTGATAACCGGTGACTGGTTACTGATTACTGGCCATCTTGCCGCATCAGTGTGCTTTCCTTTTCAAACAATATCCCAGCATAGCCTACTACCGATGAGTAATCTTTGTTTGTTTCTCCGCTGGTTGTATAGTCCGCCAGCCTTGCCTGGACATTGCCTGAAAGGTTCATTATTTCCATAAGCACAGCAACCGGAGCTGTCCCGCACATGGAAACATGGTTTTCCTTAATTCTCTCGAGAAATTCATAGGTGTTTAATTTAAGTATTTCTTCTATTACCTCTTTATCTTTTTTGAGGGCCTGCTGCTGGGGTTCGTAATGAGTCATATCCGAAGACGCAAAAACGCAGGTTTCTTCTAATACGCCCTTTCTTTGTAAAGCGGAGTGAATTTCTTTAGCAACATCTTTATATGCCGCCAACTCTGAATTTGAACAGACAATAGGAATGAGTTCGAAATCCTTGAAAAAGAACTGAAGTATGGGGATTTCTACTTCAATCGAATGTTCAAATATATGCGCTTGGGTATCCGCTTCCAAAATTCCCCTTCTAACTATTTCAGACGATAAGTCTTTATCTATTTCAATATTTCCTAAAGGAGTCTGCCATTCTCCTTTGGGATAAACGCTGAAAGGTTTTCCTTTCCCTGTATGGTTTGTTCCTAAAATTACCACCCTTTTCTTAGGAAGTATCTCCTCAACGGTTTTTACTGCTGTCTTTCCGGAATAGATATACCCGGCATGGGGCAGGACAGCGCCTTTTATTTCTTTCTTATCGGCATTAGAGGCCATCCGGCCGATTATTTCCTTAAGTTTTAAGGAATTATTGGGATAAAAAGACCCGTTTACAATCGGCTTACGTAACATAGAGTAAACTATAGCACCAGTTAATTTTTATGTCAATTGCTTTTGAAATATATAGAGAGGCTGAAAGTCAGGGATTCAAACTGTTTCAAATCCGGGGGGAAAGACGGAAAAGGGATGGATTCTTTGATGCTTTTTAGGGCTTTATCTTTAAGCCCTTCCGGCGCGGAAGATTTATTCCCGTCAATTGAAACATTAATTAATTTTCCTGATCTATCTATGGTGAAATTGAGGAATACCCTGCCTGATTTGGAAATATTGTAATAAGAATATGCGGTTTGTTTAATTTTTCTGCGGATATTGTCGTAATAATTTATATATGCCGGCATGGAATCAAGTTCTTCCTTGGGTTTAGTAAAGATTATTTCTTTAGAAGCCAGTTGTCCTTTGTTTATTTTGGGCTTATTTAGAAGCAGGTTTCTTGACGGCTTTAGGCCTAACATCTGTTTCTTCATATTGAGATAAGGCGGCGCTTTCTTTGTTGGTTTCAGAAGGTGGATTGTTTTCCGGCTTAAAATTTTATTTTTAGGGGATATGAATTCCGTTTTTATCCGGCGGGCTGTTGTTTTCTCAGTGTTTAAAAACTTCCTGGGGAGAAAAGTGATGACTGCGAGATGGAACGCTAAGGAAAGAAATAAGGCTGTCTTGAAAGTTTTTCCTGTTTTGCTCCGGGCCATTTGATTTTGTTCTTTTTGGGCCTGGCGTTATATTATGCGCCAAACCCTTTTATTGCTGAAATACGTTTTAATATCGGCGGATGGCTGTATTCTAATATCACCTTTACCGGATGCGGCCTTAAGTTACCCATATTATGTGCGGTCAACTTCTTTAGAGCGGATATGAATTCTTGGGGTTTTCTATAAGTTTCAACCGCGAACTTATCCGCCTGGAATTCATGTTTGCGTGAAATATAGTTGGCAAGAATTGAAAAAATCAGGTTCATTGGGCGGTAAAGTATCCCGAAAAAGAAAATACCCGCGTATATTGACAAATGGCTGGTTTTGAAGGCTTCAAACAGGCCGGGGTTATTTATAAACCTTGAAAGAATAAAAAACATTATTCCTGAATTTAACACTGTAATAGCTATGCTTTTCTGAATATGGCGGTTTTTATAATGGCCTATTTCATGGGCTAAGACAGAGACTATTTCGTCAACAGTATGATTTTTTATAAGAGTGTCAAAGAGGGCAATCCTTCTGGACTTTCCGAATCCGGTAAAGAAAGCGTTAGATTTTGTACTGCGTTTAGAGGCGTCTATTTCGAAAATTCCTTTAATGGCAAAATTCTGTGATTTCGCGTATTCTTTAATCTCTTTCTTAAGCTTGTTGTTTTCCAAAGGCTTAAATTTGTTAAACAGAGGCATGATTATGACAGGGGCAAGAAAAATTAGTATTATTTGAATAAGAGTAACCGCTGCCCAGCAGTATATCCAGGCATAATTTCCTAAACGGGAAAATGCCCAGATAATTATTGTAAAAAGGATTCCTCCTATGGCCGCCCCTATTATCCATGACTTTAACAAATCAGTTATGAAAGTTTTTGGGGTTGTTTTATTGAATCCGTATTTTTTCTCAATGACAAAGGTGTGATAAACAGAAAAAGGTATGTTTATAACCTGCAGGCCTAAAGCTATTATTCCGGCAAAGGCTAATCCTGTCGGTATCTGAGGAAAATTGAACTTTCGGACAGCAAGGTCTACTAAATTAAACCCGCCGGTTAAAATAAAGGCAAGGATAATAATAAAAAATACAGTTTCTTTGAACAAGGAAAAGGATGTTTTCTCTTTCAGATAGTTTTGTGATATGAGGTATTTATCCTCGCTGAAAACATCCCGGAACTCTTCAGGCAGGCCTGGTTCTATGCGGCTGATATTCAATATATCCGCGAATGTATTTAGTATGTATTCACCTGTAAGAATTATTAAAATAATCAGAAGATAAATATTCATAACGGAGAAAATAGATTTTTGCCCGGGTTTTGTTATGCAGATTGCCTGTGTTTTTAGAGATTATACCAGATTATTCACAGGATGAAAGGATTTTATGCGCTCAAATTAGGGGAATGAACTGAAAGCGGAGAATGATTGTGAGATGAATGCGGCAAAAGAAACACTTTACCGGGAAAATGCTGTACCCTAAGGGCAGGCTTCGCACTTGAAAGCGCAAAATGCTCATAATGTCCAGCAGCCTAAATAGTTACATTAAACAGCGGTTGTACTAAAGAGTACACAGCATTTTCCCCTTAGGTAACCCCGGCCTTTTACCCTTACGGGCACAAGCCATACTTTTCCAGTGGAAAATATGGGGTCGGCCCTATACCCTTGCGGGCACAGGTACCCTCACGGGCACAAGCGGGCAAATAATGCTAACCGCATTATTTGGGTTTACGGAATCAGGCGCGGGGTGTATTATGCGCTGCTTATCTATTAACTATTCTCATATTTATTCTCAAGAATATGAGAATAGAGCCCCAGGGGTAACCTCTGTCAGAGAACTTTGTTCTTTTCCCCCATTAGAAAGAATTTTTCTAACTGGGCGGCGACGGTATCTTTAAACCACCGTTGCCCTCAATCGGTAATGACTACCGATTGAAATCGGTGGCTTTCTCTAATGGGATAAAGGCATTATTTAGGCTAATTTACTTTTTTAATCCACTTTTTTAAAATACTTGCAAATTTTTTTAATAAGAGGTAGAATTTCTTTTAGGAGGAATGACGATGAAACGGATATTTGTATGGTTTATAGTAATTCTCATAGCCTGCGGCCTTTCTTTCGCGGCTTATCAGGGGGCTTTGTGGTATAAGTATAACCGTTCATTGTCCGACTATCTTAGGCTTTCTAAACAGGAGATATCGCTTTTAAAGTCCCGCCTTGAGAAGGCAGAATCCTCTGTTATTGAGAAAGACAGCCGAATCAAACAGCAAAAGTCGGACTTGCAGAAGATGAAGAAAGACAAAGAAGCTTTCTTATCGGATAAAGAGAAGCTGAAAGATAGACTCTGCAGTTTAGAAAAAATGCTGGAGCAGGTAAAACGGGATAAGAAAGCTTTGCGGGATGATAAAACCGGCCTGCAGAAAGAAGTAGCTTCTCTGAAAGAAGAACTCAGGCTTTATAAAGGCAAAATTAAGGGGTTAGGCGAAATCAAACTGGCGGTATCTAAGCGTAGAAAAAGCATAAATGAATTGAATCGCAGGATCAGAAACTTTAAACAGATAAAGCAGAAAGCCTTTGATAAAGCAAAATCCTCTGTCGGTAATAAAGGTTTTTTGGTAAAAGGCGGCAAATCCACATTGACCGGAGCTAATATAATAAACCTGCGGGAAATTATAGTTAAACCTGAAAGATAATTCAAGTACTAATAACAAGTATTTATTGAACACACAGACGTCCTAAATTCTAAACTCATTGAAAATTAGAGCTTTTATCAGGTATACGATGTATATATATCTATCAGGTATTATCTAAGATATTCAAGCTTGGTTTTAGAGAAGTGGTTACATTTGTGATATTGCTTCCTGTATGAAGGGCAGTATCTTTTCCGCTTCTTCCTTAAAAAGCCTTCCTAACTTGGTAAACCGGAAATTTCCCTCTTTGTCTTTATTTTCGCGGGTAATTTGGAGTTTCTTAGGCCCATTGTTATAAGAATAGATGCTGACGGTAATCCTTCCGGTTTCATATTCCCAATTTTTTGAATAGAGACTCTCGTCTAAACTGCTGTCATAAGGCATAACTTCCCTCCTTTGTTTAAAGAACCTGCCTACTCAGATTTAGAATAATACATTATTTTTAACACCTCGCCGGATATTGTTGTCCGTGTTCCAATGGCTTCTAATTCTTTCAGCCCTTCCATAACAGGGGTAATTACCTCATTGTAGTAAAACCTTATTAGTTCGGGGTCAATTTTGTTTGTTTTAGACTGCTTTGTCTTGTCCATTTGTTGTTTGTATTGGCGTGCCTTTTTTGTTTTTTCTGAAAGGATTGATTCTTTAAGTTTGATTTTCATATTTAAGTCTGATAGCCGTTGTTCTTTTTCGGAAGTATCAAGAGCTTGGTTTTCTAAAGAAGTTATTTCAGATTCTAAAGATTCTTTTTCTTTTTCTAAAACAGAAAGGCCGGTTTTATTTTTAGCTATTTCCTCTTTTAAAGAAACATACTTATTTTTCAATATCTCCACCTGTTTTTTCTGCTTTTGTTTTAGAATGGTCATCCAGTTCATACCCCATTCCGCGAGGTCTTCTGCCTTGTTTATCAGGTTTTTTGTATCGGCAAAGGCCGAAGAGATGTTTTTCCCGCTGAGCCCGAAATCCACTGATTTAAATAGAGGGTTTTCTTCAATTGACGGGCTGTCTTTTCTATAGGTGTCAATTGCCTTTTCCAATAATTCCTTACTTGAAGATATAATCAGGTAGTTATTTAGAAAAGCGTAAGCCGGCTGGAGGTTCTCGCCGAAAGGAAGGGATACATACCTAATCTCTATGTTTTTGTAGCCCTGGTCTTTGAGGGGAACTTTTTGTTTATTAAATATCCCTTTCAGAATCTCTTTTGCATTGGAAGAATCCGTAACTTTTAAGAACAGGAATAACTTTGGGATAGGGAAGAACCCTCCGGTGTCAATATCTGAGAGAATGCCTCCTATTTCGTTTCCTATTAGAGGCAGGATATCATTTTTAAAGCTGTATCCTAAATTGGTATCTATGTTTGATACTATCATATCAGCCATTTTGTCCTTATTTACCGCGGGGGAAGGAATACCTTTGTTAACCATATTTTTTTGCGTCTCTTTTGAGAATTCTTCTTTCATCTTTTGCCAGCTTTCTTCCATATTCAGGCTGTTTGCCCACTGGTAGTAAAGCGTGTCTTTGGGGATAAAGTTTAGAGCTTTATTTTCTTCCGGCTGTGATGAAAACAGAGTTTTAAATTCGGGCGACAGGATGTCAGAGTTAACTTTTAAAGAGGTAACATCTGAAAATATATTCTTATCTTTTATTGAGTAACTGCCGAGAGTTTCTAATCCCCGGAGTTTATTCATAGATTCTTCAGCCCGGTCCAGATCTTTGCCGGATGAAGGGGAAGCTTCTATCGCGAGATTAATTATCCCTCTCAAAATATTAGCGGATTTTCTTAAGTTAAGATAGGTTATGCTCCGAATCTTCCGCGGGGATTGGGATTTCACCCATTTATATCCTCTATCTTTGGATAAGGGAAGAGTTTGTTTGTTAAAGGTGTCTATACAGGCGCGGATATATTTACTGCCGGGGCTTATAATCAGAAGGTTTTTTATTGTTGTGCAGGATAGATCCAGCCCATAGGCTATGGATATGCTTGTAATTTTATGTTTGTTGTAAGTTTCCTGAGTGAGTTTTATCTTCTTTCCGAATTTATTATAAACTTTGGCTGCGGCTTTTGCGAATTTAGCTTCAGGTTTTATCCGGGTTACTATTACAATGCTTGATAAAGCATTCAGGGCTTCTTTTTTGGAGAAACTTGGTATGTTTACCGGATATACAGCTATTCCAATTTCTTCGCCGAAGAATTTATCCAGTATTAAACCTGATAAAAAGGATGATGTTTCATCTTTGTATTTTAGGTATTCAGAAATCTCTTGTTCCGGTACGCCGCTTTTCTTTAATACTTCCTCAATGTCTATCCTTTTAAGGTTGCGCCATAAGCGGGTTTCTTTTAATTCCTGCCAGTTTTCTTTGATATCTGAGGCCTGGATATAAAAAAGCGCCCCCTGAGGAAGGATTTGGTCAATATCCGGCTGTGCTAACTGGAGTTTGTAGTATATCCCGAAAGCCGCGGCTAACAATGAAATTGCCCCGATTGTGATAATCAATACCTTTTTCATTCCGCTCCTTTCTTTTTGGTATTACAGACAGGGCATTTTAAATTTACCAATTTACCTTGCCTAAAATACAGGTATATAGTTTTTCCTTCAAACCATGTTTTTCTTGGCGATTTGTAGGCCCACTCTTCATCTCCATTGGTTCGAGCCCGTTGAATAACCGGTTTTCCGGTAAGCTTTAGAATTTCTTCTTTTGACAGTCCGTGCGGTATTAGACCCTTTTCAATAAGCTTTTTAAGGTTATAGAAATTATTGGTTTCTTCTATTAGTTCTTTTTCTTTGAGTTTGTTGTCATCTCCTAAAGACTTGAGTGTTTTCAGGGCGTGTATCTGGCCGCATCCTGATAGAAACAGGATAGACAATAGAAAAACAGGTAGTCTATTAGTCAGGATACTCTTCTTGTTCATAACCGGTAATATTTAATCACCCTTTACGGGTTAATGCAAGAGTTATAATTCTCTGAACAAGCTTTTCAAAGGATATTCCCGCTTTCTCGGCGGATTGGCCTAATTCGTCATACCTTGCTAAACAAGGATTGGCATTGGCTTCAATGATATAGACTTTTGAATCCGGTGTTATCCGGATATCAAATCTGGCGTAACACTGCATATTTAGTGCCCGGTATGCCCTTTTGCAGGTATCAATTATCTTTTTATCCGCTCCGTTAGGCAGTCTGCCGGCAAAGACGTTCTTTATTCCCCACTTTTCCCTGTATTCATAATTCCATTTAGCCTTATAGGTAGCTATCCTCGGCTCGTCTTCGGAAAATTCCCCGAATTTCATCTCTCTGAAAGGCAGGGTTTGGATCCTTTTATTTCCTAAAATACTCACATAAATCTCCCTGCCGTCAATATACTCTTCAATGATTACGTCAGAATTCATCTTTTCCTGGATGAAACTTATCCGTTCTAATAGAGACTGCTGGTTGTCGATTACTGAAGCTAAAGATATTCCCCGGGATGCTTCTTCTGCCAAGGGTTTGACTATTAGGGGGAACCTGAGTTTTTTTAACGGCCGGATTTTATAGCCTTTGTAGAATACCTGAAATTTCGGAACCCGTATTCGGTGAAAACTGAGTATTTTTTTGGTTAAGCCTTTATCGTTACAGATAAGCAGGCTGGCGGGATTAGCACCGGTATACCTCACTTTGAGGAGTTCCAACAGCCAGGCTATATTCTTGTCTAAATGTGAACGTTGGCGGAAAACTTCTGTCAGGTTAAAAACTATATCCGGGCGGTTTTTCTCTATTTCTTCCAATAGAGGGGTTATTTTATCATAAAGGCCCAAAAGAGACACTTCATACCCTAAAGACAAAAGGGATTTATGGACATCATCTTCAGCAGCCCAGTCTGTCTCTTTGAACTCTTTCTTGAAATCGTATCCTCTGTTAGTTGAGTAGGGGCTGTCAAAAAGAAGCAGAACCTTTAACTTATTCTTCATTTCCACTTCTTCTTTCTGAATCTCCCGGTATGCAGATAATTCATTATTAAAACGGTTGTATAAATAGATACTTTCATACAGGTATTTGTTTCAGGTTCATTAGCCGTCAAATTTAAATCCTTACAGCGTTCAGAAAGGTTTTTTAATAGATTGTCTATTACATATTTCTTTTCTCCTGTCCATAGAGATACGGAATCAAGGATATTCTTTCTGTACTTCTTTAGTATTTGTACTGCTGGAATAAGGCCTTTATTGACAGATGAGTCTGAGCTGAAAATCTTTTTAAGGTTAGAATCATGGAAATCAGGAAAATATTCCGCCCAGAATTCCCGTTTCTTCTTATAATAATTTTTAATTCTTGTTTTCAGTTTTGAAGCCTGCCAGTACTTTTTCCCTTGAGATATTAAGGGAGGTTTGTTTTTAATTTCTGAAATTACCTTATCAACATAGTTGAGTTTATTGAGAGCTTTCCATCCTTTATATTGGTTCCTCCAGTTTGAATGAGGGTTAAGCCATACCGCGAAAGTTTCGGCAAAATCCTCATCGGGGTGGTACTGGGCGTAGTAGTCTTCTAAATGCCGGACAAAACTCTTACTGTAAGGGCGGAACCTGTAGGTGTCGGTATATTCTTTAGAGAACTTCCCAAATACTTCCTGCCATTTTTTTCTCCGGTAAAGCTTATAAGCGTAGTTTAAAGCATGGCCTGTTTCGTGCCGGAGAAGTTTTAGACACCAGGATTTTGTGCCGCCTTCAACCTCAAGCATAATCTTGTTTTCTAAACGGATGAGCTTAGGATGCGCTAAGAAGAAGGCAATTCCTATAACCGGTTCATTATCCGGAGTTAACCATTCATCGGCTAAGTAACAGGGAGGCTTAAATCCTATTCCCTTTAGGTTAAGTTCGCGGTACAATTCTTCAATGCATTTCTCTATCCAAGTGCCTTTTATACCAATAGGCAGGTCGCAGATCCTTAAGTCGAGGATTTCTTCGTCAGTCAAGTTTGTTAAGTCAGCAGGGCGTTCTGGCATATAGCTATATTCTGAAGATAAAGTCAATGAAGGGGTTATCCGCGTGGCGGGACATCTTTTTGTAACTGTAGCTTATAGCGCAGATATTTACCCCGGTTATTATCAGTAAAGCTGAGATGATAAGCTGCAGCAAGTTTGGGAATAGAGCGATAAGTATACCAAATATAATAAATAAACCTCCGGCTACCATTTCTACCTCCTCTGGTTAGAGTTAATACTTAAACAAATTTTATCACAAAAACAGGAAGGATTAAACAGATTTATTCAGCCCGGCTGGCTTGTCCTTTAATATGAAGCCTAATCCCTAATGCAACAAAAGTGTTACGAACAGAAATGTTGCATTTGGAGTTTTTGTTCTTTTACGAGCATTCCCTTTCAGCCAAGCCTGTTAGCTAAATCAAACATATCTTTTCTGAGGGGTATTTTTATTCGCAAGAGTTTTCCGCTTACCGGATGGCAAAATTTGATGAAATACGCGTGCAGGCAAAGGCGGTTATATTTAACCGGCCAAAGTTTAGCTATGGCGTATTTCCTCTCTCCTATTATAGGATGGCCTATTTGAGCAAGCTGTATGCGTATCTGGTTTGTCCTGCCGGTTTTGGGAGAAATGTTCAGGATGGAATATTTCCGGGAACTTTTTATCGTTTTGAATAGGGTTATAGCGAATTTTTCGGGTTTTCCTTTAGCTTTGACCATTCCCTTAAGAGATCCTTTTCTTTTGTTCATCTGACCCTGCACAAAAGCTATGTATTTTTTTTCTATTTTACGTTCTCTAAACTGCTGGATTACTTTCTCCTGGCTGGGTATATCTTTAGCGTAGACAATAATCCCGGAAGTTTCTTTGTCCAGGCGGTGGCAGGGATATGCCTTTTCTTTTTTTGGAGCAAGGTGAATTCTTAGGCGGCGGGTTAAATTGGTTTTTCCCTTTTTAGGGGAAGGGACGGACAACAACCCGGATTGTTTATTTACAACTATGAGATGCTCGTCTTCAAAGACAATATGAATCATTTATATCTCCAGAAATAATAAATTATTTCTGATAACTTGGCAATAAACTTTTTTGCCTGTTCGTATGTTTTCGCGCCTTCGGTAAGGCAGCAAATAAGCAAAGGTCTTTTGTCAATAAACCCCGTTAGAGAACCGTGCTCTTTTACTTTTCCGGAGGCTTTCTCTGACGGGATGAATATAATCCCGCAGTCATGGACAATGCCTTTTATGGTCCCTGTTTTATGGGCAGTTTCTACGTTTTTGGGAAGGTATCGGCAGATACGGTCTTTTACTTTCTGTTTCAGGAGGTTCGACATCATTTCTTCGGAAGACTTTTTATCTACCATTCTGCCGCGGTATATCTCTTCTAAAATAAAAGCTGTGTCTTTGGCTGAAATGTAGTTTTCAATGCCTTTTTCCCGTGAGGACAAGTCTAAGACATAACGGTTAATTTTAGTGTTTTTAAGGCCTTCTTTTTTAAAGAACCGGTTTAGGTATTTAAACCCCAGCTTTTTTATAAGGATGTTCGCGGCGGTGTTGTCGCTGTCGGATACCATAAGCTGAATGAGCTGTCTCAGGGTGAATTTCTTCCCTTTAGGCATAGCCTTAAGTCTTCCCGATCCTCCGGTTTTATCGGAATTTTTCAAGGTATAGATACTGTTAAGGTTAAGTTTTCCCTTTGCCGCGGCTGAGTATACGGCCGCCATTATAGGAAGTTTAATCAAACTTGCCGCGGGAAAAGGCCTATCAGAATTTATTGATACTATTGTCTTGTTGAGAAAAATGTTTTTCGGGCGAGGATTAGGTCCTTTAATTATAATTCCTGTTTTAAAGGATACTGTTGATGATTTATCTTTTACAAAACGTTCTATGCTTTTATAAGAATTTGCGTACTCAGATGTCTGCAGGCATATCCAAATTAAAGCCGAAGATAGAACTACCGCTGTTAATGTTAAGATTAGGTTCTTACGGGATTTTAAGGGCATAAGGTGAAAGAATAGGCGGATTTGTAAATCAACCGAGTTTGTTAATAAACCTTTCAATGCGGGTTAACCCTTCTTTTATACTGTCTAAAGACGCGGCATAGGAAAGGCGGACATAATTATCGTCTCCAAAAACAGCTCCGGGAACAACAGCTGTTTTCTCCTCATCTAAAAGTATCTCAGAAAAGCTCAACGAGCCGGTAACTGTTTTTTGGCCTAAGCTTCTATTTATACAGGAAGAGATGTTTACAAAACAGTAGAAAGCTCCTTCAGGCATATTTACCGATAGGCCGGATATGGAATTTATTCTCTTTACCATAAAATCCCTGCGTTTTTTAAATTCGCCCTTCATTTTTTGAATCGCGTTCTGCGGCCCGGTTAAAGCCTCTAAAGCCGCGTATTGGGATATAGACGAAGGGTTGGAAGTGGTATGGCTCTGGAGCCTTGATGCCGCGGATATTATTTCTTCCGGCCCTAATGCGTACCCTATTCTCCACCCGGTCATAGCATAGGTTTTTGATACTCCGTTTACTACAATTGTCTTTTCTTTGACTGATTCAGATACAGAGGCTATACTTTCAGAAATATTTCCTGTGTAAGTTAATTTATCGTATATCTCGTCGGATAAGCAGAAGATATTATGTTTTTCGATTATAGCGGCTATTTCTTTCAGTTCTTTAAGGCTGTAAATAGCTCCTGTGGGATTAGATGGGGAATTCAGTATAACCAACCGGGTTTTAGAGGAAACAGCCCTGTCCAAAGATCCCGCGGTTACCTTGAACCCGTCTTTTTCTAAAGTTTTTATAAATACCGGTTTCCCTCCTGAGAGTTTTACCATTTCAGGATAACTAAGCCAATAAGGAGAGGGAATTATAACTTCTTCACCGGGGTTTATCAGAGATAAGATTATCTCCGAAATAGCATATTTTGCTCCCGGAGAGACAATAACCTGGTTTTTGTTATACTTTAATCCTTTATCTTTTTCTGTCCTGTTTATTATAGCTCTTTTCAGGGAATCTATTCCGGAAACCGGCGTGTACTTGGTATATCCTCTATCAATGGCTGATTTAGCCTTTTCTTTTATGTTTTCCGGCGTGTAAAAATCAGGCTCCCCCGCTCCGAAGCCTATGATATCTACCCCTTTTGCTTTCATAGCCTTAGCTTTTGCCGAGATGGATAAGGTTAATGATGGGTTTATATTCTTTACTTTATCTGAAATCATAATATTTTTCCCCTTTTGCTGTTGGAAAAATCATTTATCCAATTATACACTTAAAAAATAAATTCGAATAACCAAGTTACAAGATACCTTGCCTACGCTAAAGCTTCTCTCGGTTTTCCTATGCTCCCCTCGGTTTCGCCGAGAGGCAAGCGGCATGCAGGCAATGCATAAGGTATTTTTAAATAACCAAGATATGTCCTCATACCCTTATACTCTCATACCCTCGTACTCTCATACCCTTACGGGCACAGGCAGGCAAGTTACAAGATATAAACAAAATTCAATAATCATATACCAAACTAAATAATTCTTTCATATTCTTTGGCCATTGTATCTTGGTCATTATTTTCCGCCAGAGGCGGATCAGCCCTTTGGCTGAGGTTATTGTTTCTTGTCTTTTGTATCTTTTTAAAATAATACTTTTATTCCAATCCTTTTCCTGTAATTCTTTTTAGGGCGTTAAGGTATTTTTTTCTGGTCATAGAAACAATCTTTTCCGGAAGGCCCGGCGCCGGATAAATTTTCTCCCAGTCTAAAGAGTTTAAGTAATCCCTTACGTATTGTTTGTCAAAGCTTTTCTGGGGTTTTCCCGGAGAATATTCATCTTTAGGCCAAAATCTTGATGAATCCGGAGTCAGCGCTTCATCAATTAAAATGAGAGAGCTTTCTTTGTTAAGGCCGAACTCAAATTTAGTATCAGCGATAATAATTCCTTTAGTCAGGGCATATTCGGAAGCTTTTTTATAAAGCTTTAAACTTATTGTCCGTATCCTTTCACTTAGTTCATGCCCTAATTTATCTTTCATATATTCAAATTCGACATTCTCGTCATGTCCGGACTCGGCTTTTGTTGCCGGAGTAAAAATTGGCTCTTTAAGCTTTTCCGATTCGGTTAATCCTTCAGGCAGAGTTATCCCGCAGACGGTCTTATCTTTTTGGTATTCTTTCCAAGCTGAGCCTGATATATACCCTCTGACTACACATTCAAAAGGGATAACTTCGCATTTTTCGGTTACCATAAATCTCAAATAGAGGGTATCTTTATATGGTTTCAATTTGTCCGGCAGATTTTTTATATCAGTTGTAATCAGATGATTGGGAATTATTTCTTTTAAAAAAGAAAACCAGAACTTTGATATTTGGGTCAGGATCTTTCCCTTATCCGGAATAGGCGTGGGAAGAATGAAATCAAAAGATGATATCCGGTCAGTAGCTACAATCAGCAGGTTTTTTCCTAAATCGTATAAGTCGCGAACCTTTCCCCTTTTTAACAGGGGGACTTCTTTCAGTTCTGTTTCATAAACCATTTTATTCTCTGGGAAATTCATCCGGCGAAACATAATCTCCTGATTCTGCCTGTAGAGATTTAAGCCTTTTTTCCTGAGCCTTAAACTCTTCAAACAGAACTTCGGGGATAAAATCCAGTTTCAGGTAAATATTTCTTATCCGCTCAATTTTATTCAGGTTTTCGGGTATACGCAAAGTGAACTGCTCAATGTAATTTTCTTTTGTATATTCCTTATTCAGGGTTTTCTTAAACAGAATTTTTAAATCGCTGTATTCGGGGATTAAGCCGGTGGGAGTTTTTAAAGCTTTGGTTTTGTTCTCTGCTCTGAGGTTTATCCATTTAAGCCATATCCTTTTGTCCTCAATATCGTTTAGAAAATTTCCGTGTTTCCCTTTAAGAAAATAGTTTACTGAGAAAATCAGAGGCGGATTCGTTATCTTTTTGCCGAAGGAAAGGTTGGATTTCAGGTATTCCCCTAAAGGTATGGAAAGAAAGTCCATGTTAGACATCGGGTTAAATAGCCTTATTCCTTCTTCTTCCAAAGCGGCGGCGGTTGTTTCCGATTCTAATCCCGCGGCTTTAGTCATAATCCCCTGCTGCCAGGAGAAAGCCTGTTCAACCGGAACCCATGTGTCAGAATCCCTTCCTCCGTAGATAATGCCTTTTATTTCTACGCCCTGGGGATTTTCTATGTTTTTATCAGCATTATCTAAAGTCTTTATCCGAATAGTATAGCGGGCATTTTTATGTGAAGGAGGTATTTCTTTACCTGCCTCGTCGGTTTTTCCCGGATACCATTCTCCAAAGAAATTCTTTCCCTTATGGGGAATCTCCGGCTGTTTGCCTATCCAAAAAGGAGAATTATCCTCAGTTATGAGAATGTTTGAGAATATTATTTCTCCGGGGTTAGATAAAGATTTAAACAGTAAGGAATCATCTTTAGGGTTTACTCCCTTTATAATTCCGAATATCCCTCTTTCAACATTTGCCGCAAAAACTCTGTTTTGGTTTACGCGGAGATAAGCTATGTCATCGCCTACAATGGATTCTCCTTCTATCATAGCGGTGGAAGTCTTGCCGCACATACTGGGGAAAGCCCCGCAGAAATAATTCTTTTTAGCATTTTCTCCTTGGACTCCCATAATAAACATATGCTCAGCTAACCATCCCTGCCGGGCAGCTTTTCTTATTGCCAGGCGGAGGGCGGGCTTTTTCATTCCTAAGGTGTTTCCGGCATATTGAGTGTTTGTGCTGTAAACGGTGTTTTCCTTTAAATCAATATATACTCTTCTCTTATCTATTTCTTCGCTGACGTAATTTTTTAGTTTTCCGGCAGTGTGGATGAATTTGAAGAAATCCGAAGGCTTTTTATGTTTGAACTCCTCATATCCCGGACGGTAAAGGATATCTTCCGAATGGGCTATATAAAAAGAATCGGTTATCTGCACAGCCAAAATTGAGAAATCAGAATTCAGGGGCCCTAAGCAGGAAAAAGCCACAACCATTTCCTTATCTCTCATTGATTCTCTAAAGAATCCTTCTATCTCCTTTAATCCTTCGTTCTTATCAATGCTGTTCAAATATTTTCCTAAATCCTCGTCCTTAGGAACAAGGTATTTAGTCGCCTGTTTATCCCTTGCCTGGTCAAAATACCCGTCAAAATGGGCGGTATGGCCGGATAAATTTAAGGGGATTTCTTCATTAAGCGCTAATGCCCGTTTTCTGATGTATTCCGTATCTTTTTCAGAGTTATCGGAGACAAACACGGATTTAGGTTCGCAGAGCTTGATAAACCGGTCAATTAAATCAAACAAGGCAGGGTTATCCAGAGCGGATATCTTTCTGAAACTTTCAGAAGAGAGTTCTTTCTCTAAGTTTTTGTAAGGGGTATTTAACATCTTACTTCTTTTTTAAAGGCGGTCTTAAAGGTAGGTTAATTTATCATAAGATTATATTCTTTGCAAGAGTTTATTGGCTTTAGTTGGTTTTAGCTTTGAATTTAGGGAAGGATTATATCATACCGAGATTGATTCTTAGCCGGAGAGATATTTGA
>CAZSRG010000026.1:0-16731 GCA_964609315.1 uncultured Planctomycetia bacterium | reverse complement strand
ATTATAAAGAATAACTCTTTGATACCCCGTAGCTTGCTGCGGGGTAATTCATTTCTTTACGATACTTAAAGTTTATCTCAAGTATCTTTGAAAATATTAGGATTGATGACTAAGATAGAATAGAGAAGGGGGCAATTTTAATGTCCCCTTTTTTTATTTAACCCTAAAGACGAAAGAACCCAAATATATATACATCGCGCGCCCGATAAAAACTCTAACCTCTTCAGCCATGGGCTGATCCGCCTCAGGCAGGAAATAAACTCAAAACTCAAAATTCAGATGTTCAACTGTTCAAAACAAACTTCTCTTCAATGAGTTATAAATAACGTTTTGAATTTTGATCATTTTGATTTTGCCTGCCTGCCGGTTTACCTATCGGGGTACTGGCGCATAATAGCGCCAATGCCTGATTTCAGCGATTTTGGGGTTAGCGCAGAGGTATTCTAAAAATAACTATCAGGCCTAAAGAGATTAGAACTAAGCCGCCAGTTATTTTTATAATTTTTTCGATACGTTTATTTTTTGAAAAAATTTGGGAAATCTTTCCGGAAAGAGTAACAATAAGTAAAAGCGGAGATATTACTGTGCCTAATCCGAAAACAAATGAAAAGGCGGCAGCATGGGTTAGGTTTGATGAGGTAATCGCGATATAGTTTAAAATTCCAATCAAAGGGAGGCAGGGAGAAAGCCCCACTAAAAAGCCAATAAGGCCTATATTTCTAATATTTCCGCTGTGAACTACTTTGCAGAAGCTGTTCGGTTTATCATTTTTATAAAAAATAGTAGTTATTCCGGCTAAAATAATAAAGGCAGCCAGTAAATTGTAAAAAAATACTGCGAATCTTTGAATCAGGCAATCAGAAAATAAATTTATGACTTTTGTCCAAATTAGAGATAGAATAATATAACTTATAATTTTACAAGTTGAGAAAACCAAATAAGCCATCAGGGATTTCTTAAACCCTTTTTTGAAAATGGCCGAGTAACTGGCAAGAAGGGGGGCGCAGAACATCAGGCATGGGCCTGATCCTAAAACAATCCCGCTTATAAATAAGAAATAAATGTTGTGAACCATAAGCTATTATAATAGAGATACAGTTGTATTGTCTATGATAATTTTTGTAGTTTTAGGTATAACTGCTTCTGTCTGCCAGTTGGTATTACTGCGTGAGTTTACTTTCTCCATTGCCAAGAATGAACTTTCCCTGGTTGTCGCGATAGGGGTATGGATTATTTTTTGTTCGCTGGGGAGTTTAACCGGTTTAAAGAAGAAAGCATTAAAGATAACTTACCTTCCGTTCTTATATTCTCTTATTTTTTCTTTCTCGGTCAGCTCAATTCATCTAATAAAAAAATTCGCGGGTTTAAGCTATTATGAGACGGCCAGTTTCGGCTTCATTGCGTTTTCCGCTCTTATATTCTTTGGCTCTTTAGGTTTCTTAATTGGTTATTCCTTTTGCTTGTTTTGCCGGATTTATCTAAGAAAGTCCTACACGTCTTTTACTTTCGCGAAGTTTTTTGGCTGGGAGGCTTTAGGGTTTTTTATCGGCGGGTCAGCCTTTACTTTCTTTCTGTCAAGTTACAGTAATCCCTATTTCTTCGCGTTGATTCCCATCATATTCTATTTCTTTATTCCCTCTAAATTTAAGGGAAAGATAATATTCTCCTTCCTTATATTTGTATTATCCTTTTTGTTTATCTTCAGCTTTAAGAAGATTGTAAGTTCAGAGTTTCAGGGAGCTGAAATTAAGTTTTACCGGGGGACTCCTTACGGCCCCATTATTAAAGCCCAAAGAAACGATGTTACGTCTTTCTATATGAACGGTTCTTTAGTCGGTTCTTCAGAAGATGTAATTTGGGATGAAAAATTTATCCATACAAGCTTGTCCGCGGTAGAGAAACCGGAGAATGTATTGTTTATCGGGCCCGCGTTTTCGCGCCAGCTTGATGAAATTTTAAAATATAACCCGGAAAACATTGATTATCTTAGTTTAAATAAAACTGTCGTCAATTTGGCAAAGAAAAGAGTTTCCTATAAAGGACAAGAAAGAATCAATTTCATTATTTCGGACCCTATAAAATATCTAAAGTCCACTTTAAAGAAATATGACTGTATTATTATCAATAAACCTGCTCTTTCTTCTCTTTCTTTGAACCGTTTCTTCAGCTTAGAATTCTTCAGCTTAGTAAAGAAAAGGCTTAAAGAAAAAGGTGTGTTTTCTTTTTTTATCCCTTCTAAACGCGATATTCTGAGCCCCCGGATCGCAAGGTTTGACTCCTGCATTTTAAATACTGTTGACAAAGTTTTTAAAAATAAAATCCTGGTGCCTTCTGATTCAATGATTGTGTTAGCCTCCTGCCAAAGCATTACAGCCCGGGTTATTTTGGATAATTTCTCCAACAGAAATATAAAGACTGATTATCTTACCATTTTCTATCTAAAAGACTACCTGGCAAAGAATAGGCGCGCTTATGTAAGAGAAAATATTGACCCCGCAGTTGGTATAAATAGAGATTTCTACCCGCGGGGGTTTCTTTATTATTTGCTCCTTCAGCAGGCGAAGTTTTATCCCCAGTTTTCTATTGATATTGAAAAAATAAGATTTTATACGATTTTAACTTTTATTTTCTTTGGGTTGTTTCTTGTTTTGGCCAGCCTGAGAGGGAAAAGGGCCAACTGTCTTATCTCAACTTTTGTGGTTGGTTTTAGCTCGATCGCGGCAACCGCTTTTATTTTTGTTATTTTTCAGGCAGCCTGCGGGGCATTATTCCAGATGCTTGGGGTTTTAACCGGTTTATTTATGTTAGGCCTTTGCGCAGGGAGCTTCCTGATAAACGCGTTTTTAGAGAAGTTTGGCATAAAGAGATTATCCACCAGTTTTTATTTCGGCTTCTGGGTTTTATATATTTTGTTTTTGGTTTTGGCAAAAGGCTTCTATTTACAATCTTACCGGGCTATGCTGATTTTATATTTCTATTCATCTTTGGCCGGTTTGCTTACCGGTTCAGCCTATCCGTTAATTTCTAATCAGCTTGCGGGAGATTATCAGATTAGAAGAAATATCCCCGTTTTTCTTTATGCGGCAGACCTGACAGGCGCTTTTTTAGGGACTTTGGCTGTTTCTGTTTTCTTTATTCCTTTTTTAGGAGTCTGGCCCGGATTAGGGCTGGTAGGATGTCTTTTATCTCTATTTTTTCTTAGAAATTTCTATTGATTCCATATGCCCGGGATTTTTTCTTCGCAATACGGGCACCTGCCGTTTTTTATCTTGTTTTGTAAAATGTGATAGCCGGCGCGTTTAATTAGGAGTTTACCGCAATTAGGGCAATAAGTATTTTCTCCGATATGTTGAGGGATATTTCCAATATAGATAAATTGCAGGCCTTCTTCTTCGGCTATCTTCTTTGCCCGCAGCAAACTCGATAGAGGGGTGGGAGAAAGATTAGTTAACTTGTACATAGGGAAGAAACGGGAAAAATGTATAGGTGTCTCAGGGCCTAAATTTTCTACAACCCAGCGGCAGAGTTTACGCAGGTCTTCTTTGCTGTCATTTGCCCCCGGGATAAGTAAATTTGTAATCTCGACCCAGACTCCTTCTTTATCTAAAGTTTTTAGAGTGTTTAACACCGTATTTAGGCTGCCTTGACAGTAGGAGCTGTAAAATTTCTGACTGAAAGCTTTCAAATCTATATTTGCCGCTGTAATATATTTTGAAAGTTCGCGCAGGGGTTCTTCGTTTATTTGGCCGGCTGAATGCATAATACATTTTATCCCTCTTTTTTTTGCTTCTTTCGCAATACCTATCATATATTCGTAGAATATAGTCGGCTCAGTATAAGTAAAGGCAATGGTAGGGCAGTTATTTTTTTCTGCAAGATTCACAATCTCTTCAGGAGAGAAATAACGAACAGCTGTATCTTTAGGATTCAATTGTGAAATTTCCCAGTTTTGGCAGAATTTACAACGCAGATTACAGCCCGCGGTGGCGATTGAGAATGAGGTTGTTCCTGGATAAACATGGTAAAACGGCTTTTTTTCAATTGGATCAACATGCAAGGCAACCGGTTTTCCGTAGGTGAGCGAATAAAGTTTTCCTCCTATATTTTTTCTGGACCGGCAGAAACCGGTCTGGCCGGGAGAAAGTATGCATTTTCTTGGACAAAGCTGGCATTGGATTTTATTTTTCCCTAAAGCCTTCCAGAATAAAGCCTCTTTCTTAGAGGCATTGTCTTTTGAGAAACAGAGATTTGCCTCTAAGAAAAGATAAAGAATCATGAAAAAGACAGGTATTCTCTTATCCATTTTTCTATTACTATTATATCAACTCTTGTCAAAAATAAAAGGATCTGTTTCTATTCAATTCAACAGGTAAATATTAAAAAAACGGAAGCCCTTCTATGATTCATTAATAGATGTTACTGAAGAAGGCAGGGATAAGAGTTCTTTTGGCCGAAGTGAACCCCCGTTAGAGAACTTTGTTCTCTAACGGGGTGAATATTGAATCAATGAGACTTAGACTTTTTCGAAGAAAAAGTCTATAGCCGAATTGATCCTGAGCGACCGAAGGGAGTCGAAGGATCTATGGGTTCATTCCCCGCGGCTTGCTGCGTTTCCTTTTTTGGAAAAGTTTTTGATACCTCGCAGCTTGCTGCGAGGTAGTTCATTATTTCTTAAAGTTTTTTCTCTGTAACTTTACTCTGTTAGAGAAAGCCGCCGTCGCCTCTCTGTTAGAAAGAAGTTTTCTATCGGGGTGGACATAGTATAAAAGGGTTTTTCCTCTAAAATTGTTGGGAACTGGTTCTTAACACATAATCTTGCGGCCGCAAGATTATGTGTTATAGTGTGGGAGTTTGTTTCAGAATAGTTTTTGCAGTATAGAAAAGCTTCCCTTCATAGGGGGAGCGAGTAAGAAGCTATGATTAAAATCGGAGGCTTTTTCTAAAGGGTCAGAAAGCCTGAATGATATATAATATCATGTCGTAATCAGGGGTTCGCAGTCTAATATTTTGACAGAGATGAACAAAGTGGCACAATAAAAAAGGCTTTTGTAACATAATATAATAAAATAATATAAACTTATAGTTGATGATGGCGAGAGTCTGAAGAAATCAATAGTCTGCCTTTTGCGGGATAATCGGAATTATCAGTTTGAAGAGGCGGATATAGTCATCCGCAGATTTTTTCTGTTTTCATAACCACACATAAACACGCTGGAGTTAGATGTGGGACGTTCGACGTCCCACATCTAACGGCCCGCATCAGGTTTGATAATCTTTTCCCTGCTTGATTAGATACCATTTCATAACCACACATAAACACGCTATAGCGTCTCTATGTGTGGATGTTGTTTAACAGTTGATAGGCTTCTAAATATTTCATTTTGGTTCGCGGCCTCATAAAATATCCTCTTTTAGAAGGTATCTTTTCGGTAACATTAATTGTGAGTCAACGAATCCTTTTGGAATTAATTTAGGTAACATTTAAGGAGAGTCGATTCGCCCTTGATAAAGAAATTGACAAAAAAGGACAAACCGGCTAAAATAAACACTCATTCATATGAGAAAGAGGCGTTTGAATGTCTGGCGCGCTTAGTAATTTTACCCCGTTAGAGAAATTCTTTCTAACGGGGTGAAAGAATAAAGTTCTCGGGGTTTACTTCATTCTTTAGGGGAGTTGTTGTCTGCGGAGTAACATAGTAGTTAAAGATTATAGTTGGCAAGTCCGGAGGTAAAAAAATGAGCAAGGTTACAGTAAAAGATATATCTTTTGAAGACAGGAAAGTTATTATGCGGGCGGATTTTAATGTCCCTCTAAACGATAGAGGGGAAATTACCGATGATTCCCGTATAAGAGCCGCGTTAGAAACAATAAACTATATATTAAATAACTCAGTTTCAAAACTCATTTTAATGAGCCATTTAGGCCGTCCTAAAGGCAAGGTTGTGGATTCTTTAAGGATGGCCCCGGTAGCTGTTAGGTTGTCTGAACTGCTCGGCCAAAAAGTTGAAAATCTCAATGACTGTGTAGGAGATAAGGTGAAAACATTCATAGATTCTTCACCGGCAAAAGTTTTTCTATTGGAAAATCTCAGGTTTCATCCTGAGGAAAAAGCCGGAGACGAAGATTTTGCCCGTAAGTTAGCTTCTCTTGCTGATATCTATGTCAATGACGCTTTCGGGACGGCGCACAGGGCTCACGCTTCAACCTCGGTGATTGCTAAGTTTCTGCCTTCGTGTATCGGGTTTTTAATTGAGAAAGAAGTTAAATACCTTTCCGAGGCAGTTTATAATCCCGAGAAACCTTTCGCAGCCATTTTAGGCGGGGCGAAAGTATCGGATAAGATAGGCGTAGTTGATAATCTTTTGGGGAAGGTTGACAAGATAATCATCGGCGGCGCTATGGCCTATACTTTTTTAAAAGCTGAGTCTGTTGAGGTGGGGGCATCACGGGTTGAAGAAGATAAGGCCGGGTTAGCAAAACAGATTTTAGATAACGCGAAGACAAAAGGCGTAGAAATTATCCTGCCGGTTGACCATTTAGCAGTTTCTGATTTGGATAAGCCCGAAAGTAAAATAAATGTGGATATTATTCCTCAGGGGTTTAAAGGCGTAGATGTGGGAATCAAGACTATAAGTTTATTTAAGGGAAAGCTTAAATCGGCAAAGACTGTTCTTTGGAACGGGCCTTTGGGGATATTTGAGGATTCGGAGTATGCCCGGGGAACAAAAGAAATTGCTCTGTTTTTGTCTGAACTTGATGCTAATGTTATTGTAGGCGGGGGAGATTCCGCCGCGGCCGCTAAACAGTTCGGAGTGAAAGATAAATTGACTCATGTTTCTACCGGAGGAGGCGCTTCCCTAAAATTCTTAGAAGGCAAAGAACTTCCGGGGATAGCCGTTATACCGGATAAGGATAATGATATTTAGAGTTTGACCGTGTAGTTATCAGGCATAGCGGGTGTTGGCAGAAGAACTTATGAGACTTGAGCATTATTCCCTGGAGAAATTAAAGGAAGAGGTCATTGATATTGTTGGAAAGTTTTTGCCCTTAGGTTTGTATAAAGTTTTTTCTTTGGATCGCGGGTAAGCGGGAAAGGGGATGAACGTTCTGATATTGATATCGGTATTGAAGGGGAGGAACCGGTCTCTTTTGAGGTTATGGCTCAGATAAGAAGGGAAATTTCTAACTTACCTCTGCTTTACCGCATAGACATAGTGGATTTTAAAAGAGTAGAAGAAGACTTTTATAAAGTAGCTAAACAGAAAGTTGAATTAATCAATGAGACTTAGGCTTTTTCGAAGAAAAAGTCTATAGTCAAAACCTATCTGAGCGAAATCGAAGTGTTGATTCTGAGCGGCCGAAGGGAGTCGAAGGATCTATGGTTTAATTCTCCGCGGCTTGCTGCGGGGTGATTGATTCGGGCGGTAAAATGACTAAATTAGATGTTTTAAGAAAACAGTATAAAAAAGCAGTTAAGCGGTTTGAGAAAATTTTAGCTGAAGACAAGAATGACATTTTCCGTGACTCGGCCATTAAAAGGTTTGAATTCACTTTTGATTTGTCCTGGAAGATTATTAAAGCCTTCTTAGAGGAAAAAAAAGGAATAAAATGCCTTTCGCCCAAGGAGTTTTTTCAGCAGGCATATGCCCAGTCTCTTATTGATTATGATGATTTCTGGCTGAAAATGACTGATTGGAGGAATGAGGTTGTCCATACTTATGGTGAAAGTTTTGCTGATGCCTTTTATGGAAGGCTAAAGGAAACACTTAATCGTTTCAAAGTATTAGAAGAAAGCATATCTGAGTAATAACGGTTAGCCGGGAAGGCCGTGGGATAATTAAAGTAAAGGAGTTATAATTATGAGAATGGTTTTAATCGCCGGTAATTGGAAGATGAATAATGTTTCTTCTCAGGCTAAAGAACTTGTTTTGGAGTTAAAAGAATTAGCGGGGAAAGAGTTTAGTAACGGGTGTGTGGTTGTCTGCCCTCCGTTTACGGTTTTAAGAGATGTCTATGAAGTGATTAAAGATTCGGCGATTAAGCTGGGCGGCCAGAATATGTATTGGGAAGAGAAGGGTGCTTTCACCGGAGAAATCTCGCCTGAAATGCTGAAAGATGCCGGGTGTAATTTTGTAATCATCGGCCATTCCGAACGGAGGAAATATTTTTCCGAAACTAATGAAACGGTAAATAAAAGAGTTAAATCGGCCTTAAAACATTCATTGACTCCTATCATTTGTGTGGGCGAAACTTTAGAGGAAAGAGAAGCTGATAAAACTTTGGATGTTATTAAATCCCATGTTACCGGGGCTCTGGAAGGTTTGTCAAAAGAGGATGTTCAGAAGATAGTCATAGCCTATGAACCTGTATGGGCTATCGGGACAGGCAGGACAGCTTCTCCTGAACAGGCTGAAGAAATCCACAAGTATATCCGGGATTTAGTGTCATCTCTCTATTCTGAGTCCGAGGCCGAGAACCTGCTTATTCTTTATGGAGGGAGTGTTAAGCCTTCCAATGTTGAAGAACTTATTAAACAGGAAGATATTGACGGAGCCTTGGTAGGAGGAGCCGCCCTTAAAGCGGATTCTTTTTCTGAGATTGTCAAGAAGTCTATACGGTAAACAGCAGAGGTATAAGGTTATGTACAATACAATTTTGGTTATTCATGTTTTGGTATGTATTTTTCTTGTAGTGGTGATTCTTATCCAGCGGGGAAGAGGAGGAGGATTAGTTGAAGCTTTATCCGGAGCTGAGTCTCTGTTCGGGACAAAGACAAGCTCTTTTTTAGTTAAGACTACAGTTATTCTTTCAATTGTATTTTTCATTACTTCTACTTCTTTAGCCTGGATGTCTAAACAGAGAGGGAAGTCTGTTTTCCAAAAAGGTGTATCAGCAGAGAAGGCCATCCCGAAAGAAAACAGTCCGATTAAACCTAATACCGGCAAGAAAAAGAAAGAGCATTCTCCTTTAGGTGAAACGGCTCAATAACTCAAACAATGAGTTTTAAGGATAATAACGTTATTCTTATAAGAGGTTTTGCTCTCGTCTTTTTTTTATCTTTTTTCATTTTTTCTTTCTCTTTAAAGAATATCTACTGCCGGATTTCTTCAGCTAAGCGGGGAGGAGAATTAATCCTCGCGTCTGTTTCTGACCCCAAATCTTTTAACCCGATTGTTGCCAAAGAAGTTTCTACTACTGCTGTTACCGGCCTGATGTTCGAAGGATTAACCAAAACAAACGGTAAGACTTTGGAAGTTGAGCCTAACCTCGCGGTATCCTGGGATAAGGATGAAGAAGGCAGGGTTTGGGTTTTTCATCTCCGTCATAATATCTTCTGGTCGGACGGCGAGCCTTTTACTGCTGATGATGTAGTTTTCACTTTTAACCGATTGATTTACAATCCTGATATACCTACTTCTGCCCGCGATATCTTTACTATTGAGGGGAAAAAGCTTAGAGTTGAAAAGGTTGATGAGTGGACAGTTCGGGTTACTCTTCCGGTGAAGTTTGCTCCTTTTCTCAGGTCTATGGGGACGGCAATTCTGCCCAAGCATATTTTGGAGAAATCGGTCAATGAGGGGAAGTTCAGTTACACCTGGGGGCTGGATTCTAACCCTAAAGATATTGTGGGGATGGGGCCTTTTAAGATAGAAAAATACCTTCCCGGAGAGAGGGTTGTTTTAACCCGAAACCCTTATTACTGGCAGAAGGATTCTCAGGGGAACCGTCTGCCTTATTTAGATAAGGTAATATTTGTTATTGTCCAGAATCCGGATGTGGCGCTGCTCCAGTTTCAGGAAGGGAAACTGGATTTCTACAGTTTGAGAGGAGAGGATTATGCTGTTCTTAAGCCTCAGGAAAAGAAAGGTAATTTCACGGTTTTCAATACTGGCCCTGCTTTCGGGACGAATTTTCTGGTGTTTAATCAAAACACTTCCGTAAATCATAGAACCGGCAAACATTATATAAGCGAAAAGAAACTCGGCTGGTTTACCAATCCGAAATTCCGTAAAGCGGCGGCTTTTGCTGTTGATAGACAGTCAATAATTGATATTGTAATGAACGGGCTGGGTTTTTCCCAATATTCAAGTATGAGTCCTTCGGCGGGGTATTTCTATAACCCCGATGTCCAAAAATATGAGTATAATATTAAGAAGGCAAAAGCTCTGTTGAAAGAGATAGGAATTTATGACCGTGATAATAATGGGTTAGCTGAGGATGGTAAAGGGAACAGGATTGAGTTTAACCTTTTTACTAATGCTAACAGCACTGTCAGGATAAAGATTGCCAATATTATCCGTAAGGATTTAGAAAGGCTGGGGTTTAAAGTTAATTTTGTCCCTCTGGAGTTCAACCAGTTAGTAAGCAAGGTAGATTCTACTTATGATTGGGATGCGGTTATGATCGGATTGACCGGCGGGATTGAACCTCATTTTGGAAGCAACGTCTGGAAATCTTCCGGCCATCTTCATATATGGTATCCCTGTCAGAAAAAGCCTGCCACAGAATGGGAAGCGGAGATTGACAGTATTTTTGACCGGGCTGTGCAGGAATTAGACCGTAAAAAGAGGAAAGCCCTTTATGATAAATGGCAGATGATTGTTTCAGAAAAACTGCCTCTTATTTATACTGTCCTTCCGGCGAACATTTTTGCTGTCCGCAACAAGTTTGGGAACCTTGACCCCACTTCTTACGGGGGCGCGTTCTATAATATTGAGAAAATATATATAAAACCGAAATACTTCGTGAAATAAACTGATTGTGTCATTCTACGGAGTAATTATTAAATATACAGACATCGTAAATCCTAAATCCTAAACTCTAAACCCTAAACAAATCCCTGCCTACGCCAAGGCTTTGGCAGGCAGGCAAAATCAAAATGATTAAAACCCAAAACGTTCTTCATAACTCATTGAAAAGAAGTTTGTTTTGAACATTCGAACATTTGAATCAATGAGACTTAGACTTTTTCGAAGAAAAAGTCTATAGCCGAATTGATCCTGAGCGGCCGAAGGGAGTCGAAGGATCTATGGGTTCATTCCCCGCAGCTTGCTGCGTTTCCTTTTTTGGAAAAGTTTTTGATACCTCGTAGCTTGCTGCGAGGTAGTTTATTTAGAATTTAGGATTTGGAATTTAGAGTTTTTATCGGGTACACGATATATATATATTTCTCAAGTAATTTCTAACGGGGTAAAATGACAGGATACATTCTCCGCAGGTTTATTGCTTTAATTCCTCTTCTTATCATTATGAGTTTTATCGGGTTTGTGGCAATAAATTCAGCTCCGGGAAATTATTTTGATAGATTAAAACAGAATCCTCAAATTTCCGAACAGACCATCCATCTTTATGAAGAAAAGTACCATTTAAATGATAATGTTGTAGTTCAGTATTTCTACTGGCTGGTAAACATTACCCACCTTGATTTCGGGTATTCCTTTGCTTATAAACGGCCGGTGTTCACGGTGTTAAAGAGCAGGATGTTTAATACTTTCATTCTATCTTTATCAGCGTTTATTTTCTGCTGGCTGATAGCGATACCTTTGGGAATATACGGAGCGGTCCACCAGTATAAGTTAGGTGATAAAATATTTTCTTTTCTGTCCTTTATCGGATTATCTGTCCCGAACTTTTTCTTCGCTCTCCTGCTTTTGTTTTTTGTTTCTAAGACGGGGATCCTTCCGGCAGGAGGCATGCATTCTCTTAATTATGACAGTTTTTCTTTTTGGCAGAAAGCGGTTGATTTGGCTAAACATCTTGTTATTCCGGTATTAGTGATAGGCACTTCCGGGATTGCCGGATTACAAAGGCTGATGCGCGGAAATATGCTGGAAGTATTGCGCCGGCAGTACATTGTTGCGGCCCGGGCCCGGGGACTGCCGGAAAAACGGGTTATTTACCTTCACGCGGTGAGGAACGCGGTTAATCCTATGGTAACAATGCTCGGCGGGGCTTTATCCGGCCTTTTAAGCGGGGCGGCATTAACCGAAATTATCTGCAGCTGGCCGGGATTAGGATCGCTGATGTTAGAAGCGGTCAGGTCGCAGGACCTGTTTCTTTTTGCCGGAGATTTGCTTATGGCGGGGTTCCTTTTGATTATCGGGTATTTAGCCGCGGATATTATGCTGGTATGGGTTGATCCCCGTATCCGTTATCAATGAAAAGCGGCCAGCCTGTCGGAATTAGGCATTTTGGAAGCTATTTGTCAATGATGCGGGATTATTCATATAATATTGTGTTAGGTAGAACGTTAAGAGAAATGAGATGCTGTTAAATCCAAAATTCAAAAAGGAGAAAAATTAATGTCCATCTTTTTTAGATTTAGGGATTGGGATTTATTTTGAACTTTGTAGTATTGGGATTCTGGATTTTCTTTTTATTTTAAATATGGCAGTAGATAACAGAAATAAAAACAGAAAAGTTTGGTATCAGTTAAAAAGGAATAAGCTTTCCTATTGGTCAGGTATTATCCTGGCCGGGTTTTATTTCACAGCTATCTTTGCCGGATTTTTTGCCCCTTACCATTTTGACAATGAGGAACGCGGTTTAAGTTATTCTCCTCCGGTAAAGATTCATATATTAGATAAAAACGGCGGGTTCCACCGGCCTTTTGTATATAAGACAGGTTATAAATTTGACAAATTTTACCGGCGGATGTATAAGGAAGATAAAAGCAGAAGATACCCTGTAAAGTTTTTTGTTAAAGGCAGTGAGTATTCCGTTTTGGGTATTTTTAAATCCCGCCTCCATCTTTTTGGCGTGAATTCTCCGGCGAGGGTTTATATCTGGGGGGCGGATTCCCGCGGCAGGGATATCTTTTCACGTATAATCTATGGCAGCCAAATCTCTTTAACTATCGGGATAGTAGGTGTTTTTATATCTCTGGTAATCGGGCTTTTTATAGGAGGCATATCCGGGTATTTCGGGGGGAAGGTTGATACTCTATTAATGAGGACAGCTGAAGTTTTGATGGCAGTGCCTGCCTTTTATCTTATGCTTTCTTTACGGAGCGTCTTTTCTTATTCTATGAGTTCTCTGCAGATATACTTTGTCATTGTATGTATTATGTCTTTTATCGGCTGGCCGGGGTTAGCGCGGGTAATAAGAGGGATGGCGATTTCTTTAAGAGAAAGAGAGTTTGTATTAGCGGCAAAGGCATTAGGTGTCAGAGATGCGGTAATTATTCTCCGGCATATTATTCCTCACACTTTTTCTTATGTGATTGTTTCGGTAACTTTAGCTATCCCCGGATATATCTTAGGAGAATCGGCATTGAGCCTTTTAGGGCTGGGCATTCAGGATCCTTATGCCAGTTGGGGGAACATGCTTTCGGAATCTATGGCGGTTTCCCAAATTCAGTTCCACCCCTGGATACTTATACCGGGGATATTTATCTTTATTGTCATTATGGCCTTTAATCTTTTAGGCGACGGGTTAAGGGATGCTTTTGACCCGTATCACCAGTAAGCCCCGTTAGAGATAGGCAGTCTTTAGGCGTCCGTATATAGTCCTGATATTTTATCTCTAACGGGGTAAGCACTGTTGGAGAACAAAGTTCTCTAACGCGGAACTGTTAGAGGTAGTTTCTATTTCTAACGGAGTAAAAATGAGGAAGATTTTAGAGATTGAGGATTTACATACTTATTTCCACAGGCAGGATTCAGATCCTGTCCGCGCGGTTGAGGGTGTAACCTTTTCCCTCTATGAGGGCGAGATATTAGGCTTAGTGGGAGAATCTGCCTGCGGCAAAAGCGTTACGGCTTTGTCGGTGATGAAGCTCTTGCCGGAAGAAGCTGAAATTGTAAAAGGAAGGATTCTATTCTCAGGGCGGGATATAGTCCCTCTACCCGAAAATGATATGCGCGGGATAAGAGGGAAGGGGATATCTATGGTTTTTCAAGAGCCTAAAGCCGCCCTTAATCCTCTGTGGACAATAGGGTTTCAGGTAGCCGAATCTGTTACTGCTCATAAGAAAGGCTTGTCTTCTAAACAAACCCGGCAGGAAGTTTTGAGCCTTTTAGAAAAAGTTGAGCTTCTGCCTGCTGAGATAAAAGCTGATGAATACCCGCACCGTTTAAGCGGAGGGGAAGCCCAGAGGGCTATGATTGCCATAGCTTTAGCTTCTCATCCTTCTCTGCTTATTGCCGATGAACCTACCACATCTTTAGATGTTACGATTGAAAACCAGATTGTTGATTTATTCCGCAGGCTTAAAAATGAAGAAAAGTTTTCTTTTATTTTTATTACCCATGACTTATCGTTATGCGCGGAATTGGCGGACAGGATAGCTGTGATGTATGCCGGAAAGATTGTGGAGGTCATTCCCGCTTCGGAGATTATGGAGAACGCTTTGCATCCTTATACTAAGGCTTTAGTTTCTTCTCTGCCTCAGAATAAGAAAGGCAAAGGCAGGTTTTCTGTGATTTCCGGGAATGTTCCCGAGCCGGACAATAAACCTAAAGGGTGTTATTTTCATCCCCGCTGCGGGTTAAAAAGTGAAATTTGTTTAAACGGGTATCCTAAGTTCGTGGAAGTTTCTCCGGGACACGGAGTAAGCTGTTATAATGTTTAGGATATAAATTAGGTGACAAATGTATATCGTGAACTCAATAAAAACTCTAAACACTAAACCCGAGACTCTTCCGCTTAAAGCGGATTCACCTCAGGCGGAAAATAAACTCAAAACTCAAATGTTCAAAACTTGTTTCTTTCTAATGAGTTATCAATAATGTTTTGGGTTTTAATCATTTTGATTTTAGATTTGTTTAGGATTTAGAGTTTAAAATTTAGGGTTTTAATAATTAGGGCATAATAATATGGATAAAGGCAATTCTGTAAGAAAGATTATTTTTTTAGTCCGGGATTTAAAGAAGTATTTTCCGGTAAAACGGGGACTGCTTTCCCGGACAACAGGTTATGTCAAAGCGGTTGACGGGGTATCTTTGGATATCGAAGAAGGCAGGACTACGGGGTTAGTCGGCGAGTCCGGATGCGGTAAAAGCACTCTGGCGAGAAGTATTGTCAAGTTAATCCCTTCTCAGAGTTCTAAGATGTATTTTTTAGGCAGGAATTTATCTTCTTTAAGAGGGAGAAGCCTTAGCCGGATAAGGAAGGATTTGCAGATAATTTTTCAGGATCCCTATAATTCTTTAGATCCCCGGTTTACGGTTTACGATATTGTTAAAGAAGGGATGGAAAGTTTTTCCCTCTGTCCGGGAAGGAAAGAGCGCGTGAAGAAAGTCAGGGATATTTTAGAATTAACCGGCATATCTGCTGACAGCTTATACCTCTACCCTCACGAGTTCAGCGGAGGCCAGAGGCAGAGGATAAACCTTGCCCGAAGTTTAGTCTTAAACCCCAGGATGCTGATTTTAGACGAGCCGGTATCTTCTTTAGATGTTTCAGTTCAGGCTCAGGTCCTAAACCTGATTTTAGACTTACAGAAGAAATTCAAGCTTACTTATCTTTTCATTTCTCACGACTTAAATGTGATAAAGGCGGTAAGCGATACAGTCTGTGTTATGTACCGGGGAAAGATTGTAGAGGAATCTGAGTCCGAAGATTTCTTCTCTTTTCCTTTACATCCCTATTCCCGTCTTCTTCTCGCGGCGTCAAAGAGAGAAAAAATGCCTGAAATAGGGAAAAATTCCTTTTCTGACGGTAAAGGGTGTATTTTTAAAAACTTCTGCCCTGAGAAAAAAGATATCTGTGAAGCAGAAATGCCTCCTTTATTCTGGCCTTCTTACAGCCGCAGCGTATCCTGCTGGCTCTACAAATAGAGATGTGGGACGTCCGACGTCCCACATTTCGCATCTAACGGTCCGCATCAGGTTTGATAATTTTTCCCCGCTTGATTAGATACTATTTCATAACCATACATAAACACGCTGTAGCGTCTCTATGTGTGGATTGTGTGTTTGATATTTTAAAGGTGTAGATGTGGGACGTCCGACGTCCCACATCTTTGAGGGGGTTCCAAAACAGAAAAAAACTTGAAAAACAGGGATGAGATATGATATAATTAAAATATGAGAAAAACAGGAAAAATAAGAAAAATAGGAACGAGGGTGGATTGTGAGAAATAAGCCGTTGACAACCGGAACTATTGCGGGGTTTTGCCATGTTACTTACCGCTGTGTCCTGAAATGGATAGAGGAAGACAAGTTAAAAGCTTATGTCACTCCCGGCGGGCATCACCGTGTTACCGTAGTTGATTTTCTGAATTTCCTTAAGAAATATGAAATGCCTGTCCCCTGCAAATTGCGGGGCTTGAGGGATAAAAAAAAGATACTTATTGTTGATGATGATAAAAATATGGTTTGTTCAATCAGACGGGTTCTTAAAATTGAAGGGAGATATGAGATTGATACAGCTTTTGACGGGTTTGATGCCGGAAGAAAGATTTTAAAGTTTCGGCCGGACCTCGTTTTGCTGGATATAAGAATGCCGGGAATGGACGGGTGTGAAACGGCAAGAAGAATAAAACAGATGCCGGAGGGTAAAGATGTAAAAATCATTGCTATGTCAGCTTATTTTAAAGAGGACGAGAGAAAAGACATTCTTTCTATAGGGGTAGATGCCTGTATAGATAAACCTTTTGAGGAAGAAGAGTTGATGGATAAAATTAAGAGATTTTTAGCTCTTTGAAGTTTTGAGTGGGTAAATGATATGATCCTTTTAATCAATGAGACTTAGACTTTTTCGAAGAAAAAGTCTATAGCCGAATTGAT
>CAZSRG010000025.1:14712-16909 GCA_964609315.1 uncultured Planctomycetia bacterium | reverse complement strand
GGGTTTAATTCCCCGCAGCTTGCTGCGTTTCCTTTTTTGGAAAAGTTTTTGATACTTCGTAGCTTGCTGTGAGGTAGTTCATTTGAGATTATGTATTATTTAGGCGTGACTGGCGGGTTCTTAACCGGAAAGAGTACGGTTTGCGGATTTTTACGCAGGATGAAGATAAAGGTGATAAACACAGATGATATTTACCGCGGGCTTTTATCTTTGGATAAAATGCTTAAGAAACACTTGGTTTCTGAATTCGGCAGGGAGATATTGAGAGGCGGCAGGATAAGCCGTAGCAATTTGCGTAAGCGGGTGTTAGGAAACGAGTCCAACCTGAGTAAGGTGTCTGAAATAAGCCATCCTTATATTATTTCCGCTTTGAAGAAAGAACTAAATTCTTATCGTAAGATGCCGGGCATTATCGCGGTGGAAGTCCCCTTGTTATATGAAACGGGCCTGGAGAATTTGTTTGATAAAGTAATTGTTGTCTTAGCTAAGAAAAACAATCAGGTTAGCAGGGGCTTGCGGCTTGGTTATAAAAGAAAACAGATTCAATTCTTTTTAGCCTGTCAGCTTCCGCTTGGGTATAAAAAGGACAAAGCTGATTATGTCTTGTTTAATTATAAAGGCAGGGAAGAATTATATAAACAGTTAAAAGGAGTTATTGAGGATATAAAAAACAATCAATCTCTTCAACAAATCTCAGCTTGAAATCTAAGGTTTGTTTGGGGATATGTTTTGGCCTTTGAATATGCCGAAGTAATCCTGGCCGGCGTTTTGGATGTTGCTGAAGTATCAAACTTGGGAGGAGATAAAGAGTTATGGACAACAAAAGCACAGGTTATAAGAAGGAGGAAAAGATGGATATTGGAACTCTTAAGGAAATGAAGATCTCTGATCTTAACAAATTAGCTAAGAGTTTATCAATTAACGGTATAAGCGGAATGAGGAAGCAGGATTTAATCTTCAAGATTCTACAAGCTAAGGCGGAAAAGGAAGGGCTTATGTTTGGCATTGGGGTGTTGGATATCTTATCTGAAGGTTTTGGTTTCCTGCGTTCGTCTAACTACAACTATTTGCCTTCGCCGGACGATATTTACGTTTCTCCTTCACAAATCAGGAAGTTCGGATTAAAGACAGGAGATACAGTCAGCGGACAGATAAGGCCTCCTAAAGACAACGAGAAATATTTTGCTTTGCTTAAGATTGAAGCGGTTAATTTTGAGAATCCCGATGAGGTCAAAGACAGGGTCCTGTTTGATAATTTAACGCCTATATACCCTAACCGGCGGTTTCTTTTAGAAACAAAGCCTGAGGAAGTTTCAACCAGGATTCTTGACTTATTAGTTCCTATCGGGAAAGGGCAGAGAGGGATGATTGTTGCCCCTCCTTACAGCGGTAAAACTGTTTTGCTTCAGAAAGTGGCTAATTCCATCATGGCAAATAATCCGGATGTTATGCTTATAGTCCTGCTTATTGATGAACGCCCGGAAGAAGTTACCGAGATGAAAAGGATAGTTAAAGGAGAAGTAATAAGTTCTACTTTTGATGAGCCGGCAGACCGCCACGTGCAGGTAGCTGAAGTCGTTTTGGAAAAAGCCAAAAGGCTGGTTGAGTATAAACACGATGTTGTGATTCTTTTAGACAGCATTACCCGTTTGGCAAGGGCATATAACCTTGTTGAGCCGCATTCGGGAAGAATTCTCTCCGGAGGGATAGATTCCAGCGCTTTACATAAACCCAAACGTTTTTTTGGCGCGGCCCGGGCGATTGAAGAAGGCGGTTCTTTGACTATAATAGCGACAGCTTTGGTGGATACCGGTTCCCGTATGGATGATGTTATTTTTGAAGAGTTTAAAGGAACCGGCAATATGGAAATTACCCTTGATAGAAATATTTTCCAGAGAAGGATTTACCCCGCAGTGGATATTAAACGTTCCAATACCAGGAGAGAAGAATTGCTTCTTCATCCTGACGAACTTAAGAGAATCTGGGTATTACGGAAAGTGTTAAATGACCTGAATTCAATTGAGGCAATTGAGCTTTTGGGAGAACGTTTGTCCCGGACGAAAACAAACGCTGAGTTTTTAATGAGTATGAACCAGTAATATCCTTAACGGAACGGTTAATGGCGAATGGCAAATAGCAAATGGCTAATTTATAAATATTAAGGAAATCCTGTCTCAGGGAAGATGTTAGAAAAGCC
>CAZSRG010000025.1:0-14612 GCA_964609315.1 uncultured Planctomycetia bacterium | reverse complement strand
TCTTCGATCCTTTTCTAACCTTCGGCGGGATAAATTCGGCCGGACAGCTTATGTCATTCTTCGAACTCCATAAGTTGTGGCCTCATTTGCTAATTTATAAATATTAAGGAAATCCCGTCTCAGGGAAGATGTTAGAAAAGCCTCTTCGATCCTTTTCTAACCTTCGGCGGGATAAATTCGGCCGGACAGCTTATGTCGTTCTTTGAACTCCATAAGTTGTGGCCTCATTTAGGAGGTAAAAATGAAAAAAGGATTACATCCCAAATATGTAGAGTCTACGGTTATTTGTGCCTGCGGGAATGTTATTCATACCCGTTCCACAAAACCGAATATCCATGTGGATATTTGTTCGAAGTGCCATCCCTTCTTTACCGGCAAACAGAAATTTGTTGATTCAGAAGGAAGGGTTGAGAAGTTCATTAAGAAGTATAGAAAAACCGAGAAGGAACAGTAATCGGCAGGCACGCTTTTTGCTTTCGGTTGTTTTATAAAATGACAGGCCAAATAGCGCTATGTTTGATAAGTTGGAGAAAATAGAGGCGGAATATAAGGAGATTTCAGGCAAACTGGCAACAGCTGAAGTTTTGGCTGACAGGCAGGAATACCGGAAACTGGCCAAACGGTTTTCTTCATTGGAAAGCCTTGTCAAAATTATACGAAAGTACAAGAAGTTTTTAACCCAAAAGGAAGAAACGTTTTCTATTATTCAATCAGGCGGAGAAAATAGTGAGTTAGTTGATTTAGCTAAAGAAGATTTGGAGAAGATAAACGCGGAGATAAAGAGGCTTGAAGAGGAAATAGAGGGAAAGATATATGAAGAGGAATCTTTTCCTGACAGGACCGCGATAGTTGAAATACGCCCGGCGGCCGGCGGGCAGGAATCAGCCCTGTTTGCTTTGGACCTTTTAAAGATGTATTCTAAATATGCCGATAGTAAGAAATGGGAAATTGAGATGCTTGATTCTCAGCCTACGGAAATAGGGGGGATTAAAGAATGTGTCTTCGCGGTTAAAGGAAGGGGCGCTTATGCCAATTTTAAGTTCGAGTCTGGTGTCCACCGTGTTCAGCGTGTTCCGGTTACAGAGTCAGGAGGGAGGATTCATACTTCTACGGTTACGGTAGCGGTCTTAATGGAGCCTACTAATGTAGAGATTAGTATTGACCCCAAGGATTTAAAGATAGATACTTTCCATTCAAGCGGAGCAGGAGGCCAGCATGTCAACACTACTGATTCGGCAGTGAGAATTACCCATATCCCGTCAGGAGTAGTATCTACCTGCCAGGATGAGAGGTCTCAAATTAAGAACCGGCATAAAGCGATGCGTATTTTGAAAGCCCGTCTTTTGAAGTATCAGCAGAAACAGCAGATTCAGGGTATTGATTCCGAACGCAGAAAACAGATAGGCAAAGGCGGACGGAGTGAGAAAATACGCACCTATAATTTTTCCCAGCGCAGGGTTACTGACCACCGCGGCCCTATTACTGTTTACCGCCTGGAATCGGTGTTGGAGGGGAATCTGGATTTAATAATTAAACCTTTAATCCTTCAGAGCAGGAAGGAAAGGATATGATTTCTTTAATTAAGGATGAATATCTGCTGTCAAAGGTTAAATCCCGCATACCGGTATCCCATCTACGCTTTATCGCGGAGGATATTTTGAAAATCCCTTTTGCTGAATTTGTGTCAGGAAGAAGCATATCCTATGAGAATGAGAGTAAACTAAAAAACATATTAACAGAAATAAAAACCGGCAGGCCTTTAGAATATATTTTGGGCAGAAGCGGGTTCTTTGGGCTGGACCTGGATATAGATGAGAATACCCTTATTCCCCGTAAGGAAACAGAGATTCTTGTGGAAGAAGTCCTGAAATCTTTAGGAGATGAGGATACAATTTTGGATATAGGCACAGGTTCCGGAAATATTGCCGTTTCTCTATCTTTAGCGAAGAAAAGGGCTAAAGTGTTTTCTGTTGATATTTCTTATCCGGCAATAAAAACAGCTGTGAGAAATAAGGGAAAATACAATACAGGTAATTTGTTTTTTGTGAACTCAAGTCTTATGAATTGTTTTGCTTCCGGGAGCTTTGATATTATTGTTTCTAACCCTCCTTATGTAGAGGATTCTTATATAGATAACGACAGCCGGTTAAGATGTGAACCCAGGCCCGCTCTCTCCGGAGGGCCTGACGGATTGGATGTTATCAGAAACATACTAAAAGAGGCGAAGAGCTGTCTAAAGAAGCGGGGCTTGCTGTTTCTTGAGATAGGGTTTCAACAGAAGGACAAAGTTTTAAAAATAGCGGATAAAAACGGCTGGAAGGTAAAGGCGGTTGTTAAGGATTATTCCGGTATTGACAGAGTTTTGTCCTTTAGCCGAATCGGAGAATAATATATAATAAATATCCCATTAACAATGTATCAATTTGTTATCTGTTGTAGGGTATACGGGGAATAATGGACAAGTTAGAAATTATCGGCGGAAGGAAATTAAAGGGTAAAGTAAAAATAAGCGGGTCAAAGAACGCTGTCCTGCCTATTATGGCGGCTTCTCTTCTCACTGATGATCTCTGTATTATAGAAAACGTTCCCCGTCTTTCTGATGTATTTACAATGGCCAGGCTCTTAGAGTCTTTGGGTAAGAAGGTTGATTTTGGACAAAATATTCTGTCCATAACTTCCCGGAAAAGCAAAAGTTTTGCTGCTCCTTACCGGCTGGTTCGGACTATGCGGGCTTCTTTTTGTGTCTTAGGTCCTCTTTTGGCTAAACGGAAAAAAGCGAAAGTATCTTTGCCCGGAGGGTGTGTTATAGGATTAAGGCCGGTTGATTTGCATTTAAAAGGGATGGAGAGTTTAGGCGCGTCAATTAAGATATCCGGAGGATATTGTTATGCTAAGGCTGAGCCGTGTTTAACCGGACGCCATATTTTCTTAGGAGGTAGATTCGGTTCATCAGTCCTGGCTACGGCGAATACTTTGATGGCTGCCGTTATGGCAAGAGGGGAAACGGTTATAGATTTTTCTGCCTCTGAGCCGGAGGTTGAAGATTTAACTTCTGTCCTGAAGAAAATGGGAGCTGATATTAAAGGAGGAGGTACTCCTCAGATTATTGTAAAGGGAAGAAAGAGTTTAGGGGGATTTAGACATTCAGTTATACCGGACAGGATTGAGGCCGGGACTTTTATGGCCTTTGCTATAGTTTCTAAAGGGTTTGTAACAATTGAGAATGTAATTCCTAAACATTTAGGGGCAGTTATAGATGTTGTGAAAAGCATGGGCCAGATGGTGGAAATCAAAGGCCGTAAGATTAAGGTAAAATCAGGCAGGAAGATATCTTCGGTAAATATTACCACTCTGCCTTTTCCCGGGTTTCCTACTGATTTGCAGGCCCAGTTTATGGTTTTGCTCTCTTTGTCTTCGGGGATTTCTACCGTTACTGAAAAAGTATATCCTGACAGATTTATGCATATTCCTGAACTCAACCGCATGGGGGCAAAGATATTCAGGTCCGGCCCGGTGGCAATCATTGAGGGGATAAAAAGGCTGTCTTCAGCCGAAGTCATGGCTTCGGATTTGAGGGCGTCGGCTTGTTTGGCAGCTGCCGGTTTAGCGGCTTCCGGGAAAACTACTCTTCACAGGCTGTACCATTTAGATCGGGGGTATGAAAACTTTACGCAAAAGCTTAAAGGTTTGGGCGCCGAAGTCCGGAGAGTTAAGGAATAATAAATTGGAGTTTTTCTAAAATCTTTATAAATATTCTAACAGGTACAGGTGAGTACAGGCAAGTCGCAATAACTGATTAAAGGATAATTACCAATAACCAAAATTAGGATAAAACCAATATATTTCTTATTTGGTTATTGATTATTGGATATTGGAGTTTGTTTGTGTCTTGCCTGTGCCCGTTAGGGTATAAGGATATTGCCTGGTAATTGGTTATTTTTATTTCCTTAATCAATGAGACTTAGACTTTTTCGAAGAAAAAGTCTATAGCCGAATTGATCCTGAGCGGCCGAAGGGAGTCGAAGGATCTATGGTTTAATTCCCCGCAGCTTGCTGCGAGGTAGTTCATTAATAAATATGCAAAAAATACTTCTGATTGATAATTACGATTCATTTGTATATAATCTTTACCAGTACCTTATTGAATTAGGGGCTGGTGTTTCTGTTGTTCGGAACGATAAAGTTTCCTTAGAAGATGCCGGCCGTTTAAAGCCTGATAAGATTGTTATTTCTCCCGGCCCGGGAAGGCCGGAAAAAGCCGGCATTTCTGTTTCTTTGATTGAGGCTTTTTCTGACAAAATCCCTATTTTAGGAGTGTGTTTGGGGCATCAGGCGGTAGGGTTAGCTTTTGGAGCTAAAATAGTGAGAGCAAAGAAAATTATGCACGGAAAGACTTCTTTAATATACCATGATAAAAAGAAGATATTTAAAGGCCTTCCTCTTCCTTTTTTGGCTACGCGGTACCATTCTTTGATTATTGACAGCAATTCTCTGCCTTCAATTCTAAAAGTTACGGCTTCTACCCCATTAGAAGTTAGTCCCAAAGATACTACAGCTGCTTCTGGCAGCTTATTTCTAACGGGGCCTGCTCAGGAAAAGGAAATAATGGCAGTTGAAGTGAGAGGAAAGCCTTGTTTTGGGATACAGTTTCATCCGGAATCTATATTGACGAAAGAAGGCAGGCATCTTCTTAACAATTTCCTTAAATTATGATTAAAGAGTATATAAAGAAAGTTGTTGAGAAGAAGGATTTATCCTATTCGGAGGCTAAAGAGGCTTTTATTTCTATTTTGGATAGCAAAGTTTCTCCGGTCCAGGTTTCGGCTTTTCTGATAGGATTGAGGATGAAAGGCGAGTCTCTATATGAAATCTTAGCTTTATCTGAGATAATGAGGGAGAGGTCGGTTAAACTTAATGTAAAAGAAGGCAAAGAAGATTTCGTCCTTGATACCTGCGGGACAGGGGGAAAGCCTATAAAGACTTTCAACATTTCTACCTGTACGGCGTTTGTCGTTTCATCTTTGGGGATAAAGGTAGCTAAACACGGAAACCGTTCCTTTTCGGGCAGATGCGGAAGCGCTGATGTTATTGAGAAATTAGGTATAAATATTTCTTTACTTCCTGATATTGTAGAAAAGGCGGTTAAGAGTATAGGCATAGGTTTCATCTATGCTCCTTTATTTCATCCGGCAATGAAGCAGGTAGCCGGCCTGCGTAAAGAAATAGGGGTAAGGACTATTTTTAATTTAGCCGGTCCTTTAACTAATCCGGCCGGAGCGGATATCCAGGTTTTAGGTGTTTATTCGCCGGATTTGACTGAGAAGATAGCCGGTGTGCTTAAGAATTTAGGGTTAAGAAAGGCGATGGTTATTTGGGGAGAAGATGTTTGTGATGAAGTTAGCATTACAGGTAAAACCAAAGTTTCTGAACTTAAACAGGGGGAAGTCAGTACTTATTACCTTACTCCTGAAGATTTCGGCCTGTCTCCTGAAAAGTTTTCCGAATTAAAAGGAGGGACAGTTTCAGAAAATATGGATTCTATATTGAGTGTTTTGGGAGGAGAACCTTCGGCAAAATTAAATATAGTATTAGCTAACGCGTCTTTGTGTTTAGTCCTGTCCGGATTGGCAGAAAACTTCAAACAGGGAGTATCTCTTGCCTTGTCTTCCATAAAATCAGGAAAAGCTTTGGGTAAGCTTGAAGAGCTCAAGGCGTTTCTATCTCCATCTTCTAAAAATAAGTAGTATGCATAAGACCATATCTTTAATATTAGAGGCAAAGAAAAAGAAAGTAAAAATACTCAACAAGAGCCGTAAAGAGATTATTTCTCTATCTGAACAGACAGACAAGCCTGTTTCTTTTCTCAAAGCTTTGAATAAGGATGACGGCATATCAATAATTGCCGAAATAAAACAGGCTTCTCCGTCAGCGGGTATTTTGCGCAGAGACTTTAACTGTCTGGAGATACTTAAGGAATATAAGGATTGCGGAGCCTCCGCGGTTTCAGTCGTTACTGAAGAGGAGTTTTTTTTAGGCAGGACAAAATACCTTAAGGAGGTAAAAGAGAATACATCTTTACCGGTTCTGCGCAAAGATTTTATTATTGATGATATTCAGGTTTACCAGTCAAGGGCGCTGGGAGCTGATGCTATTCTTTTAATAGCTAAACTTTTGCCGGGAGAAAAGCTTAAAAAACTGTATGATTTGTCCAAAAGCTTAGGTATGGATGTTCTTGTTGAGATTCATAGTTTGAAAGAATTGAAATATGTGCTGGAAATGTCTCCGGAAATAATCGGTATTAATAACCGTAACCTGGATACTTTTACGGTTGATTTAGGAACTACTATTCAGTTAGCTCCTTTTATTCCCAGTGATTATCTTACCGTAAGCGAGAGCGGGATAAGTTCGTTTAAAGACATCCTTCTTTTAAAAGGAGCCGGTGTTAATTCCGTATTAATAGGCAGGTCTCTTATGGAGACTAAGGATATTAAGGAAAAACTTAAGGAGTTTCAGGCAGGCTGTGAAGATTAAGATTTGCGGTATACATGAATTAGAAGACGCTTCTATCTGTATAGATGAAGGAGCGGATGCTTTAGGTTTTATATTTTACCCCAAAAGCCCGCGGTATATAATGCCTAAACAAGCCAAGAAGATTATAGCTTCCCTCCCTTGTTTTATTAACAAAGTAGGGGTCTTTGTTAATGAGGAAGAGGATAGGGTTAGAGAGATAGCTGAATTTACCGGTATAGATACTCTTCAACTTCACGGTAAAGAGTCTCCTTTTTACTGCCGAAGGTTTAAGAAAAGGTATAAAATAATTAAAAGCTTTTTTCCGAAAGATGAGTCAATATTGTCTTTGATAGGTAAGTATTCTGTTGACGGAGTGCTTTTAGACATTCCTTTTGAAGAAAAAAAGGAATGCCCCGGAAAGGTTTTGAAGAAAACTGTAGTGAAAGATATTCTCCGGAAGGTTAAGTTCCCGGTAATTTCAGGGGGATTATCACCGGAAAATATTGAGTCAGTTGTAAAATCTTTTCATCCTTTTGCTGTTGATGTTGCCCGGGGAGTAGAACGGCTCTCGGCAAAGAAAGATAAGTATTTAATCCGGGAGTTTGTGCAGAGGGCGAGAAAAGCGGAGAGAGAACAGGTATGAATAAAAAAGGATATTTTGGAGAGTTCGGCGGGAGGTTTATTCCTGAGACTTTAGAATACCCTTTACGGGAGTTAGATAACGCCTATTCTAAATTTTCAAAGTCTAAAGCCTTTAATGAGGAGTTGACCCGGTATTTGTCCGATTACGCGGGAAGGCCTACTCCTCTTTACTTTGCCAAAAGGCTCAGCAAAAAGTTTGGACTTAGAATCTATCTCAAACGCGAGGATCTTCTTCATACCGGAGCCCACAAGATAAACAACGCTTTAGGCCAGGCTTTGCTGGCGGTGAAGATGGGTAAAAAACGCGTAATAGCTGAGACCGGAGCAGGACAACACGGAGTTGCCACGGCTACCGTAGCGGCTCTTTTCGGAAAAGAATGCTGTGTGTATATGGGAAAAGTTGATATTCAGCGCCAGAACCTGAATGTCTTAAGGATGAAACTTTTAGGAGCTGAAGTCAGGGAAGTGGTTTCCGGGTCGCAGACCTTAAAGGACGCCGTTAACCAGGCTCTGCGTGACTGGGTTACCAATGTCAGAAATACTTACTATCTTTTAGGGTCGGTTGTAGGGCCTCATCCTTATCCTTTATTGGTAAGGGATTTTCAGTCGGTTATAGGCAAGGAAGCTAAACTGCAAATAAAGAAGATTGAAAAAAAGCTTCCGGACTATTTAGTCGCCTGTGTCGGCGGAGGAAGTAATTCTTTAGGGTTATTTCATCCTTTTTTTAAAGATAAGAAAGTCAAATTCATCGGGGTAGAAGCAGAGGGAAGAGGTTTTAACCTGCCCAACGCTTTATCCTTGGTTAAAGGCAGGCCGGGCATTCTTCACGGGGCAAAATCTTACCTTTTACAGGATAAATCAGGCCAGGTTAAAGAAGCTTTTTCAATAGCCGCGGGGCTGGATTATCCCGGAGTAGGGCCGGAACATTCTTATTACAAAAAGATAAAAAGAGCTGTTTATACGGCTGTTTCTGATAAACAGGCTCTTTCGGCATTCAGGATGCTTTCCGAATTAGAGGGGATAATTCCCGCTTTAGAGTCGGCGCATGCGATTGCTTACTTATCTGAATTGTCCCGGACAGCTAAAAAAGGGTCTTTGGTAATAGTTTGTTTATCGGGGAGAGGAGATAAGGATTTAGATATAGTAAAAAGATTCATGAAGTAAATCCTAAGCACTAAATTCTAAATACTAAACAATATCAAATGACCAAAATACAAAACCCAAAACAAAGTTTAGAACATTTGAAATTAGGATTTTCCGCCTGAGGCGGATCAGTCTATGGCTGAAGAGTTTCGAGTTTAGAATTTAGAGTTTTTAAATGCATAAAAGACGGTTGGGTTTGGAAGTTTATATAAGAGCGTGCCAATTATGGGAAAGATAAGAGATAAATTCAGACAGCTTAAAGAATCGGGCAAATCCGCGTTTATTCCTTATATTACTTTTGGCTTTCCGGATATGGAGACTTTCAGCCGGACAGCCGTTTCTTTAGACGAATGCGGCGCGGACTTTATTGAAATAGGGTTTCCTTTTTCCGACCCGATAGCTGACGGCCCGGTTATTCAGCATTCTTCCAGGATAGCTTTGGATAAAGGGGCGGATTTACCCGGCTTTTATTCATGGCTTAAAGAATATAAGAGACGGATAAAAGCGCCTTTAATCCTTATGTGTTATTATAATTCCGTGTATAGTTTGGGAGTAAACAAGTTTCTTAAGAAATTCTCCGGTTTTCTTGACGGGATAATTATTCCTGACCTTTTGGCTGAGGAAGGGGAAGAGTTTGTCAGTTTATCTGGGAAATATAACATTGATACAGTATTCTTTGTTACCCCTACAACCGAAAATAAACGGCTGCCTTTGATAAATAAGTGTTCAACCGGATTTATCTACTACATTTCAGTTACCGGAGTAACCGGAATACGCAGAGATATTTCCTTAAATACCCTTTCGGATTTGAAAAGAATCAGGAAAGTTTCGTCTTCTCCTGTCTGTATAGGGTTTGGAGTATCGACCCGCGGCCAGGTTAAGTCCTTGAAGAAAGATTTTGACGGAGTTATAGTAGGAAGCGCCATTATTAAGAAAATAGGCGGGCTTTATAAACAAAAGGATTTTATTCAGAGATTTAAGGAGTTCATCTTATGGTTAAACGCTTAAGACTAAAATCGGGCATGGAATTAGCTTTCAAAGATTTTCCCCGGGATGAAAGCTGCAGTGTAGGAGTGTGGATAAAAAGAGGCGCCCGTTCGGAACCTATGAGGATTAAAGGGGCAGCTCATTTTTTGGAACACCTTCTTTTTAAAGGGACGAAGAAATACAGCCACAAAGATATTACCCGGGATATTGAGGGCAGAGGCGGCCAGCTTAACGGTTTTACCTCTCAGGAAGTAACCTGTTACTTTGCCAAAGTCCTGAGAAAGAATTTAGGCAAAGCTTTAGATGTTTTATCCGATATGGTAGCTTTTCCCCTGCTTAAGCAGGAGGACATTAACAAAGAGCGCGGGGTTGTTTTAGAAGAAATTAAAATGTACAGGGATATGCCCTCTTCCCGGGTATCAAGCATATTGGATGCTCTTTTATGGGGCAGCCATCCTTTAGGGATTGATGTCATAGGGTTCAAGGATACGGTGTCTAAAATTACCGATAGAGATATGCGTTCGTTTCAGATGTCTTCCTATAAGCCTTCAGACATTGCTATAGTTATCTGCGGCAGGGATATAGGGTTTGAGATTTACGAAGAGGCCGTCAAAAAATTCTCTCCCCAAAGATACAGGAAGGGGGAATCTTTACCTGAATTTTCTTTTCCTAAGGTTTCTCCCAGATTCAAATTTTCGCAGGAGATAACTTCTTTTGAACAGACGCATCTCTCTTTAGGATTTAAAGGGCTTAAAGTTTCTGACAAAGACAGGTTTATATTAGATCTTATAAATGTAATTTTAGGGGGGAATATGTCTTCCCGCCTGTTTGAATCAATCCGCGAGAAATTAGGGTTAGCTTATGAGATATCTACCTCTGTAAAAAAGTTTACTGATACCGGAGCTTTCATTGTCCATTGCGGATTAGAGTCCGGAAACCTGCTGTTAGCATTGGAAATTATTGCCAAAGAACTTGTCCGGATGAAGAAATTCAATGTGGGGGGAAAAGAGCTTTCAAGGGCTAAGGATTACTGTTTAGGCGGATTAGCTATGTCTTTTGAAAATAACTTAAACACGATGTCTTATATTGGAGAATCTTTATGCAAAACCGGCAGGGTTTTAACCTTTAAAGAGTTGGAAAGAAGAATTTCAGGCGTTACCGTATCAGAAATAAAGTCCCTGGCTGGAAAGGTGTTTTGTTTAGACAGGGCTAAGTCTGCTTTAGTAACGAATGAGAATAGGGATTTCAAGCCGGAATTCGAAAAGATAATAAGGAAGTATGCCTAATATAAAAACCAGGAAAAAACCTAATCTTTCCAGAGAGAAAGCAAAGCTCCTTTTAGAAATGCTTGTTTCCAAACAGCCTTTAACTTATGAAGTCCTGAACTTGGAATCTGAGAACTTAGTATGGGATTACTGTATCATTGTTTCAGCCAATTCCGCGCCTCATGCCGAAGCTCTATTAAATGAACTGAGAAAATTCTCTAAGAGAGGAGGAGCGATACACCATATAGAGAAAGATGATGACTTAAGCTGGGTGCTGATTGACTTTTTTGATGTGGTTGTCCATATCTTTTCTGAAGAGAAGCTTTCATTCTACCGTTTAGACAGGCTGTTTAAAAAGTCTAAAAAATGCCGCTTCCGCCTGCCTAAGCATTGAATTCTCTATCAAAAACACCTACGAAGTGGCCTTTAGGACTCCTTGTAGGTAGTGTAGGTTTTTAGGCGTAATCGCGAAGCGCGAATCATGATAAATGTTAATGTATACCCCGTTAGAGATAAGAACTGTTTTTACAGTTTCGTAAATTAGTCTTGATATTCAATCTCTGACGGGGTATAGGTCTGACCCCAATTAAATAAGATTATGCAGGAATTCTATAATGAACTTACCCGAAAAGTTAAACAGGCAGTCCGGGAGCTTTATCCTGTTTGTGATTTGTCTTCTTTGCCGGATAGCGCTTTTTCTTTTACTCCTCCCCGAAACCGGGAATTTGGGGATTTGTCCTTATCTTTGCCTTTAAAGCTTTCGTCAATTCTTAAAGCCCCGCCTCACAGTATCGCTGAAATTCTCAGAAACAAATTAGAAAAAACATTCTCAGTATCCGGGTCAGGTGTCGCGAGGATAGAAGTTGTTAAGCCGGGGTTTATAAATTTATTCCTGACTTCTGAGAAAGTCCATGAATTATTCAACCGTCTTTTGGCTGAAGGCAGCGGTTTTTTTAAAGAAGACTCGGCTAAGGGTAAAAAGATCCTTTTAGAATTTGTCAGCGCGAATCCCACCGGGCCTTTGTCTATTGCTTCCGGCAGGCAGGCTGTTGTAGGCGATGTTTTAGCCGCTCTGTTTTCTTTTTTCGGAGCGGAGGTATTGAAAGAATATTATATAAATGATGAAGGCCGTCAGATAGACTTATTTGTTGAATCTGTCCGTCAGAGAATAGAGGAATTAAAAGGCAGGGAATTCGCGGTTCCTGAAGGCGGTTATTTGGGGGAATATGTAAAAGATATAGCTCAAACGGTATTGGAGGATAAAGAATTCAAAGATAGGGGCCAGGCTCTGCGTGAGAAAGTTTTAAAAGCGGTCTTAGATATGATAAAGAATGATTTACTGGATATAGGGCTTAAGTATGACAGCTGGGTGAGCCAGAAAAATCTTCATGACACAGGCAGGATCAAAGAAGCCGTAGATTTCTTAAAAGAGCGGGGTTTGACTTATGAACAGGATTCGGCTTTATGGTTTAAATCTTCCTTGTTTGGAGATGAAAAAGACAGAGTTTTAGTCCGGAAAGACGGCAGTTTCACTTATTTCTCCGCTGATATAGCCTATCATAAAAACAAGCTTGATAGAGGGTATAAAACTCTTCTAAATTTATGGGGGCCTGACCATCATGGCTATATCCCCCGGATTAAAGCCGCTCTTAAGTCTATAAGCGGAGATAAAAAAGAAAATCCCGATTTCAATATCCTGATTATTCAGTTAGTAAGCGTAAAATCGGGAAAGATGTCCAAACGGAAAGGGACAGCCGTACTTGTAAAGGATTTAGTTTCAGAAGCCGGCAAAGACGCGGTGAGGTTTTATTACCTTCTAAGAAAAAACTCTTCTCATTTGGATTTTGATTTAGAAAAAGCTGTTTCTAAGAGTTTTGATAATCCCCTGTATTATGTCCAGTATGCCTATGCCAGGATATGCAGTATAAAAGAAAAGATAAACCGGGAGGTAGATGTCTCCAAGCTTAACCTTCTTGTTGAAAAAGAGGAGTTGTCTTTGATAAAATTCCTTTTTGTTTTTCACAGCAGTTTACAGTCTGCTTTAATTCAGTCAGAACCTTTCTTTATTGTGGATTATTTGAAAGACTTAGCTTCTTCCTTCCACAAGTTTTACGAAACCTGCCGGGTTTTGGTTAAAGATAATCCCGACTTGACTTCTGCCAGGCTTTCTTTAATTGAAGGAGTAAGGATAACTCTGAAATTAGGCCTGGATCTGTTAAACATCAACGCCCCTGAAAAGATGTAAATAGGTAAATAGGGGCTGTCCCTTGTCAAAAAAGTTGACAATCACCTTCGTATTCGTATAATTCCCCCTATGAAAAAGGAGCTTGTTTTAATATCTGTTTATTTGTTTCTTACCCAGTCTTTTTCTTATCCTGAAATAATAGAGCTTGAGCCGATTATTGTTGAACCTCACGCGGGGGGAAAAGAAGAGATATCGCCTTTTTATAGTAAAAGATTAGGCAATGAGTCTTTTTATTCATCCGCGGAAGATGCCCTTTCTTATTTTCCTTCCCTTGATTTGAGAAAGAGGGGGAGTTTCGGTATTCAGCAGGATTTGTCTGTCAGGGGTTCTAACTTTGAGGATAATAGGATTTTGGTTAATGGCATAGAGGTAAATGACGCTCAGACCGGGCATTTTTCTTTAGAAACTCCTTTCCTTTCCGAGGATTTAGAGAGTGTATCTTTATCAGCGAATTCTCAGAGAGTTGATTTTAGGCTGAAGAAACCCGAATCTTCAGGCGGTGTTTTGAAAACTTCATGGGGGGAATACGGTTTTAAAAAGGAGGCTTTGTCAGTTAATTTTCCTTTAAAGAGAGTGAAAAACCGTTTATCTTTTGGACACAGGCAGGCTAAAGCGTCAATAGAGGATACGGATTTTGAAACATACAACTTTACGCTTGATTCTATTATAGAGAAGGAAAACAGCGAGTTTGAACTTGTTTACGGGTTTTTAAAGAAAGACTTTGGAGCGGGCGGGTTTTATGCCGCTCCCGTTTATATGCAGGAAGAAGAGCATACTTCTCAGCATTTTTTTTCTTTACGCTCTTTGTTTAAAGAAGATGAATTTAACTTTCAGGTTACGCCTTTTTTTCGCAGGCATAGCGATAAATTCATCTTAGACCGGCACAATCCTTCCTTTTATACTAATTCCCATAAGACTTACAGTTATGGGATAGATAATAATCTTAGAATGGATGATAAAGGTATCCTTTTAAACTGGGGCTTTAAAGGGGATAAAATAACTTCAACTAATTTGGGGAACCATGGGCGGGGAAAATCATATTTGGCAATAAACTTAGAGGGAGGAGATAAAAACTTTTTGTTTCTTAAAACCGATCTTAACTGGATTTATTATTCCGGCCAGGGCATTAAAGGTTTTTCTGACTTTGAGGCAAGGCATTATTTCTCTGATTTTTTGTCTTTGTCTTTTTTATACAGCCGGGTTTTAAGAGAGCCTTCGTTTACAGAATTATACTATTCTTCTCCTTCGAACATGGGAAACCCGGGGTTAAAACTCCAGAAGATGGATAATTTTGAAGTAAAACTGTTGTATTCCGGAAGTTCAGCTAAGGCGGGAGTATCTTTGTTTTTCAGGAATCAGCATAATACTATTGACTGGGTGCGCAATTCAAAATCAGACCCCTGGCAGGCGGAGAACGCGGGCAGGATAAAAGCAAGAGGGGCAGACTTTAATTTTGATTTGGATCCCCGAATAAAATTTCTTAAGAAAATAGGCTTTAAATATTCGTTTTTGGACTTACAGGGAGGCAATAATTATAATTATTCCAAATACCTTTTTAATTACATTAAAAACAGGTTCTTAATTCAGCCGGAGCTTTCTTTTAAAGAACGTCTTAAAATTAAGCCGGTTCTTATTATCGAAAAACCCCGGTCTTCCCGCTCGAGGCTTATCGCCGATTTAAGTATTATTTACGGGTTTTCCGGGAATCTTTCTCTTTCCTTATCAGGTAAGAATATTTTTAACGAAGAATATGAGGAATTAGAGTCGGTGAAAGCCAGCCCCCGATGGTGGAGGATAAGCCTTGACTTAACTTTTTAATC
>CAZSRG010000024.1:0-17750 GCA_964609315.1 uncultured Planctomycetia bacterium | reverse complement strand
TCCTTTTTTGGAAAAGTTTTTGATACCTCGCAGCTTGCTGCGAGGTAGTTCATTTTCTTGTTAAATTTTTTTGTATAACAAATAATATCCGGAAGAAAAATCAAAAAGAAAAACTTTCTGAACGCTATTGACTTTCTTAGCACAGCTTATAAAATAAAGAACTATGAATCAGAAAATGATCAAAGAAAAGCTTTTGGCTCTGGTTAAGAAAGAATCCTTTATAAAGAAGAGAGTCCTTCTTTCTTCCGGAAAAATTAGCAATTATTATGTGGATATACGCAAGGTTAGTTTGAAGAGCGAAGGGGCTTTTCTGATTGCCGGCCTGTTTTGGGAAAAAATAAAAAGAGAAAAGTTTGACGCTGTAGGAGGGCCTACTTTAGGAGCAGACCCGATTCTTTCAGCTTTAAGCTATCACGCTTATTTAAAGAAGAAGCCTATAAACACTTTCATTGTCCGTAAAGAGAAAAAAGGGCATGGCCGGAAAAAGATTATTGAAGGCCCGGACCTATCCCGAAACTCGCGGGTGATTATTCTTGACGATGTGGCTACCAGCGGGAAATCGCTTATTGAAGCGATAATTAAACTGAAATCAATAGGAATAAAAGTCATTAAATCGTTGGCCGTCCTTGACCGGAAAGAAGGGGCGGAGGAAAACCTTTCAAAGTATAACTGCCCGCTTATTTCTCTTCTTACCACAGAAGACCTGATAAAATAGGGTTTAATGAATAAGTACAGCCTGTCTAATTGCTTAATGTGTATTCCTGCGATAATTGCGGTATTTCTGTCAGGGTGTATAACTACCGAATACAGTGTGGCTACGCATAAACAGGATATATTTTTTTATTCTACTCAGAAAGAAATTAAATTAGGTAAAAGTGTTTCCCGCCGGATAAATAAAAAATACAAATTGGTGAAAGACCCCCGTTTGAATAAAAAGGTTTTCGACATAGGCAGAAAAGTATCCGCTGTCTGCGGCCGTAAAGAGTTAAACTATTATTTTTACATTATTGATGATGACACGAAAAATGCTTTCAGCCTTCCCGGAGGGTATGTCTATATTTATAAAGGGCTCTTAGATATATTGGACAACGATGACCAGATAGCTTTTATCTTGGGCCACGAAATAGGCCATATTGTCGCCCGCCATAGCATAAAACGCCTTCAGGCCAGTTTAGGGGCTAACCTTCTTTTATTAGCAAGTTCGCAGGTGAAATCTTCCGGAAGCAGCGCTCCGGGGACAGTATCTTTAATCCTGGCTGTTGTAACAAGCGGGTATTCTCAGGAAGACGAGTTTTTAGCTGATAAATTAGGATGTGAATACGCGAAGAAAGCAGGGTTTGATCCTTCAGCCGGGATTAAGGTTTTAAAAAAATTGGAAGCTGAACACAGAAAAGAAAAAGCAAGGCCGCTTGCTTATTTCAGGAGCCATCCTTTTACTGTCCAAAGGATAAAAATGATGAAAGAGGAATTAGGCATACCTTTGAATTTCCGGGATGTGGTGAACGATTAACTTAACTGTGCCTTAATCCAGAAAATAAAAGCTAAAGTAAGAAGGTTATGCAGGAAATGGAGAATTACAGGGTAAACAAGAGATTGTTTTTTCTCATATATATAGGCAAAACACAGGCCTAAAATGAGTATTCCTAAAAGAGACGAAATGTTATAATGAAGCAGAGAAAATACGGCAGAAGAAACAACTGCTGAAAGAATAAAAGAAAACCGGCCTCTTAAAAAACGGTATAAAAACCCCCTAAAAAACATCTCTTCAGCCAAAGGCGCCAAAATAACTATTTCAATGGCTAATAAGGTTATAATTTGGGGATTTCTCTCTTTCAGCATAAGGCTTACAGCCATCTGAGGCTTTACTGATATTCCCCACATTTTGGACAAAAACAGAGTCAGGAATACAGATAGGGAAAACAAAGGCAGTATGCCCGAATATATTTTCAAGCTTGGCAGAAAAGATTTCTTCAGTTTTGAAAGTATATTTTTTACCCCGTTAGAGAAACTCATCAATTCCAATTGGCGGTTATTGCCGTTTAGAAATAGCTTTGTCAGAAAACTTCTTTCTAATTGGGTAAAAGGACCTGATTCTCTAACGGGGTTTATCATCTCTTTTCTTTGAGAGAGTATTTCCCTGAATCCGAATTCATAGAGGATTAGAATAGCCGATACCTGAAAGAAAGCATTCACGATAAGGAACCATAATAAAGGCATAGAGGATAAACCGGAGAATACTAATGATTGGAAAAAGGCGGTGAAAGAATAGAATAAGAGGACTACACACCCGGCTTGTAAAAAAGTGCTTAACCCTAATTCAGCAAGGCTGGATTTCCGTTCAATTCCCAAAGACCTCCTCTTGCAGCATTTGATTAGAAACCTTATATCAAGGATTATTCCAAAAAGAAAAATTATAGGCAGAATCAATAAAATCGGATAGGCGCCGGCAGTTGAGGCCGGAGTCTGTTCGCGCATGGCAGGGAAAGAAGGCAGGTGTTTTACAACTGAGGAATGCGGGTTTCTTAAGGGGATTTTCCTGAATTTAGAAGATACCGCCATGCCGGATAAATTCAGGACAATTATCAGGATAACAGATAGGATATAAAAAGAAATAGAATATTTCTTCTCCGGCATAATGACGGTTCATAAATGAAAAGCTGAGGATTAGTAAAATATGCCGAAGCGGGGATTCGAACCCCGACAGTATTTCTACCACAGCGTTCTGAGCGCTGCGCGTCTGCCAATTCCGCCACTTCGGCATTTGATAACTATTCCAAACTAATTAGGCAGGAATCAGGTTTTAGTATATATTTAATACAAGTTTTGTCAATTCCATATTTCGCGGCATTTTTGTCCGTAACACTTTTGCCGCGGTTCGGAAACAGTTTTTTGTAATAACGGAGGGGATTTAAAAGAGATGATTTAAAAATTGAATTTTTTCTTTAAGATTGTATAATGAAACTGTTACAAAATGCCTGCTTCGACTTGTTCGCCTTTTGGCACTCGCCTATCGGCGAAGCCGATGAAAGCCGAAGGCTCAGTAAGGCAGATAACAGTTTCAGGCGCTGATTCTATTATGAAGCAGTGCCATAAATGAATTACTCCGCAGCAAGCTGCGGGGTATCAAAGGGTTATTCTTTATAACTCTCTCGCAGCAAGTTGCGGGGAATTAAACCCTAGATCCTTCGACTTCCTTCGGTCGCTCAGGATCAATTCGACTATAGACTTTTTCTTCGAAAAAGCCTAAGTCTTATTGAATTAAAACTATGAATATAACAATCGTAGGCCCCGGCGCTATCGGAAGCCTGTTCTATTACCTTCTTTCTAAAAAGGTTAAGTCCCTTACCCTTTTGGATAAAGACCCTGAACGCGCGGCTTCTTTAAGAAAAAAAGGCCTGACGGTTTTAAAAGATTCAAAAATTTTTAAGATCCCTTTAAACATAACTTCTGATCCTGCCAGGTTGAAAGATACCGGCCTGTTCATTATCTGCGTAAAGTCCTATGACACTTTGAAAGCCGCTGAATTTATAAAGCCGGCTTGCAAAGAGAAATCTTTTGTCCTCTCTGTCCAAAACGGGCTGGGCAACTTAGAAATGTTGTCGGAGATTTTGGGCGAGAAGAAGATTTTAGGCGCGGTTACTTATAAAGCTTCGACCTTGTTAAATCCGGGAATTATAAAATATACAGCTGACGGCCAGACTGTTTTAGGAAAGAAAAGGAAAAAGGTCCCGGCAGTATTAAGAGAAATACGTTCCCTGTTTAATTCTGCGGAGATACCAACCAGTATTTCAAAGGATTTGGATTCAGTTATATGGTCAAAGCTAATAATCAATTCGGCAATTAACCCTTTAACGGCTGTCTTGAGGGTAAAAAACGGAGGCCTTCTTAAATCAAACCAGGCCCGCCTTCTTATGCAGATGGCAGGTTCTGAGGTTGAAAGGGTTGCTAAGCGCAAGAGGGTAAAGCTGTTATATGATGATATCCAGACCAAGTTAGAAGCTGTCTGCCGGGCTACTTCTGAGAATATTTCTTCTATGTTTCAGGATATCTTAACCCATAAGAAAACCGAAATAGACGCTTTAAACGGGGCGGTTTACAGGTTAGGCCAGAGTTTAAAGATACCTACGCCAATTAACTTCTTGTTATATAACCTGGTCAAATCCTTAGAAAAGAGTTATCCACAGGCAGTATAGTTATGTATAAAGACAGAGAACCTTCTGATATTGAGAAAAAAGCTCAGAAAACCTCAGGTAAAACCTTTTCTCCGGATAAGATAGATACTTCTATTTTACAGGTTTTTGATTATGAGTATCCGCATAATCCTGTAACCATAGAGCACGTTACTGAAGAGTTTACTTCTGTTTGTCCTTATTCCGGCCTGCCGGATTTCGCTAAATTAACTATAAGGTATACGCCTTACAAAAAATGCATTGAACTTAAATCTTTTAAATATTACCTCTGCGCTTTTCGGCAGGTTAAAATTTTCAACGAGCATGTGGTAAACAAGATTTTGGAGGATTTAGTCAGAGTTTTGAAGCCCCGCCGTATGGAAATAACCGGAGAATTCACTTTAAGAGGGGGTATGAACAATAAAGTAACCGCTTCTTATAAAAACCCTAAAAGATAGTTATATCCTTTGGTATAACCCGTTACCCGCTTCGTAATCGGGATATCGGGGATATTATATCTATGAGGCGGCCGAGATAGCAAATAGCGAATGACACATTAACATGCGCTTATGTCGCGTGTATCTATGCCGCATGTTTTCTGTCATCTGTCTATCTGTTATCTGTCATCTGTCATCTGTCTATCTGTTATCAGGGGAGGTTATTATGCATAAAAAACGGTTAATGACTGCTTTATTTGTTTCTCTGTTTATCCTCATTTCCGGGTTTGCCTATTCCAGCGCCTTTGATACGGATGTGTTTGAATGGGTCCAGTGGAATTATGAACAAAAACGGATATTTGTTAAGGGGTTTCTTCAGGCTGAAAAAGTTGTAGAAGAATCTTTAGCCGAATACGCGAAAAAGGCTAAAGACCAGAAAGTCAAAGAAGGTATTAGAAAAGCCGTTGAATCTTTCAGGTTAACAGGGAGTGAGTATCCCAATCAGGTGGTAGACGCCTTGGATGATTTCTACAATGATTTTGCCAACAAGTCTGTTCCTGTAGGAAAAGCCTGCGCTATAGTCTTAAAAAGAAATAGATAAGAGGTAATACAGCTTATATTATATTATATGGAGAATCAGGATATTGCTGATATCTTTAGAGAGACAGCCTCTCTTTTGGAATTAAAGGGGGATAACCCTTTCAGGATACGCGCTTACCTTACCGCTTGCCGGAACATTGAATCTTTGCCGGTTTCCCTTAAATCTCTATATTCATCGGGAAAATTAGAAAGCCTTCCGGGAATAGGCAAAGACCTATCCTCTAAAATCAAAGAAATAATTGATACCGGCAGGTTAAAGAAATGTGAAGAACTGAAGAAAAGCGTTCCTTTGGGGTTGGTTAAGATGCTGGACATTCCCGGGTTAGGCCCCAAAACTATCCGGCTTATTTATGAAGAACTTAAAATATCTGATATTGACGCTTTGGAAAAAGCCGCTTTTTCCGGAAGGCTTAAAGAATTGCCTAAGATAAAGGATAAGACGGAAGAAAATATTATTAAAGGAATAAAGATTTTTAGGTCAAGCAGTAAAAGAAAAACCCTTCTTCAGGCAGAAGAAGTGTCCGTCCTGTTTATGAACAGGCTTAAAAGAATAAAAGGAGTAACCCGTGTTGAAACAGCCGGTTCTTTGAGAAGGAGAAAAGATACTGTAGGAGATATAGATATTTTAGCTGTTTCTTCGTCGCCTGAGAAAGTGATGGACAGGTTTGTTTCTTTTAAGGAAGTAAAGGATGTCCAGTCTAAGGGAAAGACAAAGTCTTCGGTTATGTCTCAGGACGGGGTTCAGGTTGATTTAAGGGTTGTAGATAAAGATAGTTTCGGCTCGGCTTTAATGTATTTTACCGGTTCTAAAAACTTTAATATCTCTCTGCGCAGGTATGCCCGGAAAAGGGGGTATAAAATAAATGAGTACGGCGTGTTTAAAATAGAAGGGAGTGAGGAATTAAAAGTTTCAGGGAAGGAAGAGAAAGACATTTTTTCTTTGTTTAAGATGGATTATATCCCGCCGGTTTTGCGCGAAGACAGAGGAGAAATAGACTTAGCTTTAAACCACAGCCTGCCTGATTTAGTTGAAGTTGGAGATATAAAAGGCGACCTGCATGTCCATTCAAACTACAGCGATGGGGCAAATAGTATTCTTGATATGGCTTTGGCCGCTCAGAAGAAAGGGTATGCTTATTTAGGCGTATGCGACCATTCACAGGGATTAAAGGTGGCAAAGGGGTTAAATCCTGAACGGGTTTTTAAAAAGATTGAAGAAATAAAAAAGCTCAACAAAAAACTTAAAGGCATCCGTGTGTTAACCGGCACAGAGGTTGATATACTTTCTGACGGTTCTTTGGATTATTCTGATGACCTTCTTAAAGAGTTTGATATAGTAGTTGCTTCAATCCACAGCGGGTTTAAACAGCCTGAAGATAAGATTACCAAAAGGATACTTTCCGCGGTTAAGAACAGGTATGTGAATATTATCGGCCATCCTACCGGCAGGCTTTTCGGCGTGCGTTCAGCTTATGAGATTGACTTAGATTTGGTATTAAAAGCCTGTTCCGATTATAACGCAGCTTTAGAAATTAACGCTTATCCTCAGCGCCTGGATTTAAATGATATAAACTGCCTTAAAGCTAAGGAGAGAGGAATTAAGCTTTCCGTCAATACCGATTCCCATCGGGTTGAGCACTTGGACTTTATGCGGTTTGGAGTAGATACCGCCCAAAGAGGCCATTTGGAGAAAGAGGATTTGATAAACACTTTGAATTTTGAGGAATTGATTAAATGGGCAGGCAGAGAATGAGAAAAATAAGCTGTTTAAATAAAGCCGCTGTCTTATTTCTAATTTTTTTTGCTTCAGGCTGCGGGATCGTTAAAGAAAGGGTTTACAGAAAAACTTTTATGTCCGCGGGGACTTTTGTTAAAATAACTTCTTCTTATAAAACAGCCTCAGGGATAGCTGAAAAAGAGTTTTCCCGTTTAGAGAAGGTTTTTAATATTTATGATAAGAAATCGGAAATCTCCAAAGTAAACCTTAAGGCCGGGGTTGAGCCTGTAAAGGTGAGCAGAGATTTGATTGGCCTTTTAGAGCTGTCCAAACAGCTCTATACTTTTACTGACGGAGCCTTTGACCCTTCAATAGGCAGGGTTATTCTCTTTTGGAAAAAACTGATGAAAGATAAAACCATAAACAGCCTGCCTAAAAAGGAAAAAATAGAAAAGCTGATGAAATTCAGGGGAATGGATAATATAGTCATAGATAAAGATGCCTCCACAGTTTTTATTAAGAAGAAAGGCATAATTTTAGATTTAGGCGGGATTGCCAAAGGGTATATGGTAGATAAGGCTGTACAGGCGCTTAAAAGGAATAAGATAAATTCCGCTTTAATAAATGCCGGAGGAGATATTTTTTGTTTAGGTAAATTTGAGGGGAGAGATTGGAAAATAGGTATTAGGAATCCGGAATCTTTATCGGTTATTCTTAAAGTAATAGACGCCGGTAACTCAGCTGTGGCTACTTCCGGAGATTATGAACAGTTTTTTAAGTATAAAGGTTTAGTTTACAGCCACATTATCAATCCTAAAACAGGTTATCCGGTTTCTAACCCTGTGCGGAGCGTAACAGTTTCTGCTCCTGATGCTGTAACGGCTGACGGTATGGCAACGGCTCTCTTTATCTTAGGCAAAGACAAAATACCGGATTTTCTTTACCGAAAACATCCCAACCTGAAAGTGTTTGTAGTCCAGGGGTCAGGCCTCGAAATTAGAAATAAGCAATAGGTTAAGTAGGAGAAAAAATTGTGTCTAGGCCGTACAGATTAGAAGCAGAGAATTGCTTTTATCATATAACGAGCAGGGGAAATCGAAGAGATAGAATATATCAGATGGATTCCGACTATAGTAGATTTCTTAAATATTTACAAATCGCAAAAAAAAGGTATAGATATAATTTATATGCATATGTATTGATGCCGAATCATTACCACCTTTTGATAGAAACACTCCAGGCTAATTTATCTAAAATAATGCATTATATCAATAGTTCTTATACAACATATTTCAATATAAGGCATAGAAAAGTGGGGCATTTGTTTCAAGGAAGGTATAAGTCAATCATTGTGGAGGAAGATAGCTATTTTCTAGAGTTAACAAGATACATACATTTGAATCCTGTAAGAGCAAATATGGTTAAGCTTCCTGAAGGATATAAATGGACAAGTTACAGCGGCTATATAGGCAGAGAAAAGAACAAATATATAGATAAACAGGAAATAGAGAAAATTATGGATTTAGGAAATAAAGAGTACAAAAAATTTGTAATGGCGGGAATAGGAAAAGATATCAATCCTTTTGAGGATGTTTATGGGGGTATTATTTTAGGCAGGACTGGTTTTATAAAAATGAGGCTTAACGATATCAAAGAATATGTGGAAGGGCATGAGTTTGCTCATAGGAAAGAGTTGGGGTACAATATAAACTGTAAGGAAGTATTGTCTTTGATAGAAAAGAGGTATGGGAAAAATTTGAATGATCTAAGAAAAAGAACGAGATGTACAAAGGAAAGAAATATAGCTATATATTTAATGAGAGAGTTATCAGGATTATCTAATAGAGAAATAGGGGAGTTATTAGATATAAAGTTTTCTGCAGTAAGCAAAGCAGCTATTGGTTTAGAGAGAGATATGCAAGAAGATACACGGCTGAGGGAAGAGGTCCTCCGGCTTATTTCTAATTTCGAGGCCTGACCCCTAAGGGCCCCTAAGGGGGCCACATTGACATTTTAAGAAAGAAATGATATGATTTCTGGAAACATGGAGGTCTTATTATGGCAAGACTTTTAAGGATTGAATATCCCGGAGCGTTTTATCATGTAACCTCAAGAGGCAATGGATAAAGATAAACTCTCAAAGATAGTTTCTCTCTGCAAACGCAGGGGGTTTGTTTTTCTTAGCTGCGGCCTTTACGGAGGGTTAGGCGCTGTTTGGGATTACGGCCCTTTAGGGGTTATGCTTAAGAAGAATATAAAAGATATCTGGTGGAAAACTTATGTTGAGCAGAGGACGGATATTGTTGGATTGGACGCGTCTATTCTTATGTCTGAGCCGGTTTTTTTAGCTTCCGGGCACCTGAAAGGGTTTACCGATGATTTAGTTGACTGTAAATCCTGCAAGAAACGGTTTAAGTTAGAACAGCTTGTAGAAAAAGAAACCGGCCCTTTGCCTGAAAAGCTGTCTTGCCCTGAATGCGGAGCTGTTATTAGTTTAAAAGATACTCCTGTCCGTAAATTCAACCTGATGCTCAAAACTTATTTGGGTGTTGTAGATGACGATAAAAAACCCGCTTATCTCCGCCCGGAAACAGCTCAGGGTATATTTACTAATTTCGGCAATGTCCTGAATTCCCTTCATAAGAAAGTACCTTTCGGGATAGCTCAGATCGGCAAGGCTTTCCGGAACGAAATAACCACAAAGAGTTTTATTTTCCGTACCCGTGAATTTGAACAAATGGAAATAGAATTCTTTACTCATCCTCAGGAATCTGATAAGTGGTATGAATACTGGATTGAGGAGAGGAAAAACTGGTATATTGAAAAATTGGGTATTAGTAAAAATGACCTGCGCCTTCGCGCTCATCGTAAAGACGAGCTTGCCCATTATGCCAAAGCCTGTTCGGATATAGAATTCAACTTTCCTTTTGGGTGGAAAGAGTTGGAAGGAATAGCTAACCGCAGGGATTTTGACCTTAAATCCCATTCTGATTTGAGCAAAAAAGACCTGTCCTTCTTTTCTCCCCTGACTAATGAAAAGTTTATTCCCTATGTTATAGAACCTTCTGCCGGAGTGGACCGGACGGTGCTGGCTGTTTTATCGGGGGCTTATTTTGAAGAGGAAGTCAATGGTAAAATCAGGGTAGTCCTAAAAATAGATAAAAGAATCGCGCCTTACAAAATAGCGGTTTTCCCTCTGTTAAAGAACCGCGGCGAATTGGTGGAAAAAGCCAGGAAAATACATTCGGAATTGAACAGGGAATTTATTTCTGTTTATGACGATACCGCGGCTATTGGAAAACTTTACCGGAGGCAGGATGAAGTAGGCACTCCTTTTTGCGTGACTGTTGATGTGGAAAGCTTGTCTGATAATAAAGTGACTGTGCGCAGCCGTGACAGCATGGATCAGGACAGAGTTGAAGTTGGGGCGTTAAGCGGTTATTTCAAGGACAAGTTTTCAGATTAATATTGCAATTTAGGATTTTTGCTGTATATTATTTCAACTCAGCTGACATTCTCTAAGATTTAGGCGTGTCCGTCTTTGACGGAAGATTTGGTTGTGTCTTGTAACTTGTATTTTGGTTATTGAAATGACCTAATAATTTAAGTTTCTATTTTTTACAAAAAGCATTATTAATAAGGGGGGCTAAGATGGCAAAGAAGGCAGTGAAGAAGTCAAACGGAAAATCTAAAAAGTATGTTTATTTTTTTGCTAAGGGAAAAGCTGAAGGGAATGCCAGGATGAAGCCTCTTTTAGGAGGCAAAGGAGCAAACTTAGCTGAAATGTGTTCAATAGGCCTGCCTGTCCCTCCCGGGTTTACTCTTACTACTGAAGTCTGTAAAGCCTATTATGAAAATAACCGTAAGTATCCTCAACAGCTTGCTTCTCAGGTTGAGAAAAACTTAATCCGATTAGAAAAAGAGACCGGGAAAAAGTTCGGCGATAAAAATAATCCTTTGCTGGTTTCTGTCCGTTCAGGCGCGGCAGTGTCTATGCCGGGGATGATGGATACGATTTTAAACTTAGGCTTGAATGAGTCCGCGGTAGAGGGGTTTATTAAACTGACTAATAATCCCAGGTTTGTCTGGGATTCCTATAGAAGATTTATCCAGATGTTCGGCGATGTGGCTATGGGCGTGCCTCATTCTGAATTTGAGCGCCAGTTAGAGGAAGTTAAACGCGAAGCCGCGGGCCGCAAAGGCGTAAAGGGCGCTTTAACTTTAAAGCAGGAAGCTTTGAATAAAGCTGTTCCCGATACAGCGCTAAATGTTGATGATTTGAAAGAAGTGGTTTCAAGGTATAAGAAAACATATAAAAAGAATACCGGAAAAGATTTTCCCCAGGCGCCTAAAGAACAGTTATGGCATGCTATTAACGCGGTCTTCGGGTCGTGGAATAATCCCCGGGCGGTTGCTTACCGCGAGATTAACGATATCAGAGGATTATTGGGCACGGCGGTGAATGTCCAGACAATGGTTTTTGGAAATATGGGAGACGATTCCGGGACAGGCGTAGGTTTTACCCGCAACCCGGCAACCGGAGACAACAAATTGTACGGTGAATTTCTAATGAACGCCCAGGGTGAAGATGTTGTTGCCGGTATACGCACTCCTTTGCCTATATCCGATATGAAGAAGGAAAATAAGAAAATTCATTCCCAGCTTTTGCGGATAAGGAGCCGTTTAGAGAAACATTACAGGGATATGCAGGATTTTGAATTCACCATTGAGAAAAAAAAGCTCTATATGCTTCAGACCAGGACGGGCAAACGCACAGCCCATGCCGCGGTTAAAATAGCCGTTGATATGGTCAAAGAAAAATTGATTAATCAGCCGGCCGCTATTTTAAGGATACAGCCGGAACAGATAGACCAGCTTTTGCATCCGATGTTTGACCCTTCTCAGGAAAAGTTGGCTAAGTTATTTTCAAAGTCAGGCCTTCCGGCATCTCCCGGAGCCGGAGTAGGGCAGGCGGTGTTTACCGCGGAAGATGCTGAAGAATGGGCGTCTCAAGGCAGGGATGTTATCCTTTGCCGTTTGGAAACTTCCCCTGAAGATATCCGCGGAATGCACGCGGCAAAAGGTATCCTGACAGCACGCGGGGGAATGACATCCCACGCGGCGGTTGTAGCAAGAGGAATGGGGAAATGCTGTGTTGCCGGAGCCGGTGATATTATGATAGATGAACACAAGAAAGAAATGGTATCATCCGGATTGACCGTTAAGGAAGGCGATTGGGTTTCCCTGAACGGGAGCAGGGGGGTAGTCTATTTAGATAAAGTCCGGCTTATTCCTCCTCAATTCTCCGGCCCGTTCGGAATAATTATGAAATGGGCTGACAAAGTGAGGAAGTTAGGTGTCCGCGCAAACGCTGATACTCCGGCAGACGCTCAAGCAGCTGTCGGGTTTGGGGCGGAAGGCATAGGGCTTTGCCGGACTGAACATATGTTTTTTGAAGGGAAAAGAATTATTTCTTTCCGCAAGATGATTTTAGCCGCGCCCGAGGTGAAACAGCTGCGGGCTGAATTAGAGTCTGAAACGGAGGATGTTAAGAAAAAAGAGATTGAGGAGAAACTAAAAGAACCTTTGTTTCAGCTTAACAATGCTTTGAGAGAGCTTCTTCCTTTACAGAAAGATGATTTTAAGGGGATATTTAGGGCTTTGAAAGGCCGTCCCTGCACAATTCGTCTTTTAGACCCTCCTTTACATGAATTCCTTCCCCATGATGATGCCGGCCAGAAAGAATTGGCAAAAGCTATGTCTGTGGATGTCCGGAAGGTAAAGGATACGGTTGAAGGGTTGAAAGAGTCAAACCCTATGCTTGGGCACAGGGGGTGCCGGTTAGGGATAACTTATCCGGAAATTACTGTTATGCAGGCAAGAGCTGTGGTTGAAGCGGCATTGGATATTCATAAACAGGGGATTAAAGTCCGGCCGGAAATAATGGTTCCTCTTGTAGGCAATGTTAAAGAGCTGTCTCTCCAGAAAAAAGTTATTTTAGAAACTATTGAACAGGTCAAAAAGGACAGGAAACTGAAAAAACTTCCTTTTCAGGTAAAGATAGGCACGATGATTGAAGTTCCCAGAGGCGCTGTCACTGCTGATGAAATAGCCGAAGAGGCTGAATTTTTCTCTTTCGGCACAAACGACTTGACTCAGATGGGATGCGGTTTTTCCCGTGACGATGCCGGTAAATTCTTAGGCGACTATGTGAAATTAGGTGTTTATGAATACGATCCTTTTCAGGTTTTGGACCGGAAGGGTGTGGGAAAACTTTTGGAAATAGCCTGTGAACTGGGAAGGAAGACCAGAAAAGACTTAAAGTTAGGTATTTGCGGCGAACATGGAGGAGACCCCAAATCTGTAGAGTTCTGTCATAAGGCAGGCCTTACTTATGTGAGCTGTTCTCCTTACCGTGTGCCTATTGCCCGGTTATCCGCGGCTCACGCTGTTTTGAAGGATAAGAAACGCTGAATGCGTTTTTATTCAGGTTTAAGAAACAAGAGAGATATAGTTTTTTCGAGATTTATTTTGCCTGTCTTGCTGAGTAGAATGAGCCGGGCGGCTTGTTTCTTATGACTTAGTTATATCCCAAAGGATTTATGGAAGCTATTAAAGCTTATATTGATAGAATAAAGGATATTCCTCTTCTGACTGCCAAAGAAGAGAAAGACCTTTCCCGAAAAGCCCGTAGAGGGAGTAAATCCGCTTATCGAAAACTCATCACATCCAATTTAAAATTAGTTATTAATATAGCTAAACATTATACCCGTTACGGCCTGCCTTTAATGGATTTAATCGCCGAAGGCAACTTAGGGCTGATTAAGGCTGTTGAAAAATTTAAGCCTTCAAAAGGGTTCAGGTTTTCTACATACTCCGCCTGGTGGATTCGCCAAAGCATTACCCGTTCATTGATTGATAAGGGCAGGACAATCCGCATACCTGTCTATATGAGCGAGATAATATCCAAATACAGAAAGACCGAAGAAAAACTCCGCCAGAAACTTAACCGCGATCCTTCAAGAGGAGAAATAGCAAAACGAATGCGTGTTTCGGTAAAGAGAGTGTCAGAAATAGAGATGTGGATAAACAAGAAAGCTTCTATGGAGGCTCCGGTAGGTACAAGCAGGGAATCCCAGTTGTCGGATTTTATTGAATCGTCTTCTACCGGAGATACCCAGAAAGATATAGACCGGTTTTTCAAGCACGAGGATGTTCTGGATTTACTGACAAATGTATCCGAACGTGAAAGGGAAGTCTTAGACCTTAGGTTCGGCGTAAAGGAAGGAGAATCCAAAACCTTAGCTGAAGTAGCGGAGATAATGAATATTTCCCGTGAACGTGTCCGGCAGATTGAGGAAAGGGCGTTGAAGAAGTTAAAGAAGCTTTTGAGCAAAAACTCTTCAAAAGGCAAAAAATACTGAACCCTGTATCACACTTCGTAAGCGTTTGTGGGTTTCTTTTACGAAGCGCCTAAAGAAGGAAGTGTATCCATGAATTTAGAAAAGTATATCCGCAGTATTCCTGATTTTCCCCGAAAAGGGATTTTGTTCAGGGATATCACAACTCTTCTTAACAATCCCAAAGCTTTTAAGGCGGCGGTTAATATGCTGTCCGGAAGGCTGAAGAACAAAAAAGTTGATGTAATAGCCGCGGCGGAATCACGGGGTTTTATTTTCGGTTCAGCTTTAGCCTATAAGTTAGGGTGCGGGTTTGTCCCTGTCCGCAAGCCGGGAAAATTACCTTATGAAACCTATACAGCCGAATATTCTTTAGAGTACGGGACGGATTCTTTAGAGATTCATTCTGACGCTTTTAAAAAGGGAAGTTCTGTTGTTATTCTTGACGACCTGCTTGCTACCGGAGGGACTGCCAGGGCTATGGTTAAATTGGTAAAGAAACTAAAAGGCAGGGTAACCGCGGTTTTATTCCTGATTGAGTTAACCTTTTTAAACGGCCGCAAGAATTTGAAAAACCTTCCGGTAGATTCCCTGATAAAATATTGAAACTGTTGTTATTCTATTGTTTTTTTACCTACGGGGTAGCCGAAGAGCTCAAAGATGAGGCGGACTTGATTGGCCAATAGCTATTGAATATACAGATATCGTAAATCCTAAATCCTAAACTCCAAACCCTAAACAAATCCAAAATCAAAATGATTAAAATTCAAAACGTTATTCATAACTCATTGAAAAGAAGTTTGTTTTGAACATTCGAACATTTGAATTTTGAGTTTATTTAGAATTTAGGATTTGGAGTTTAGAGTTTCTATCGGGCGAGCGATGTATATATTTGTCAAATAGCTAATAACCCGGTATTACACTCCGTAAGTGTTTCTTCTTACACTTACGGAGTGTCTCAGGGGGCCCGAAGTGTCTAAGGGTATATTAATCTGTTTTCCGTCGTCTGTTATCTGTCATCTGTAAACTGTATTAAATAGCGCCCGTAGCTCAGCAGGATAGAGCGCGGCCCTCCTAAGGCTGAAGTGGCCGTTCGAGTCGGCCCGGGCGCATTATCTTACACCTACGCGGTGGCCGAAGGGACTCCGCGTAGGTGGTTCAGGTTCTTGAGAGAGCGCGCTGAATAGGGACTGTTGCTACTTATTTAAAATAGCAGCTGTCCCTTATTAAAAAAAGGGAAAAAATATTTTTTCCCTTGACAGGATACGGCTTTTTTGGTAAAAGAGTTATAGACACAGAGGCTTTTCCCGCTCTTTACAATAGCATTAGAAGTAACCCCGATAGAGAACTTTCTTCTCTAACGGGGTAAACATATAATAACAAGGGTAAGAAAGAAGTTTAAGGTTATAGCATTCACAGGTAACTCAAAACTTAGCGGAAAAGGAGGTGGTGAAATAATCTAAGCTCCGGGTTATCAGGGACGTGGATGATGTAACTAAATAGATTAGATTCAAGGAATATAAGCCTTGTTTTGATAAATCCTAAGAGTAATAGAAGGAGGAGAGCAATGAGGCGTATTTTAGTGGCTTTACTTATTTTCGGTATTGCCGGCGCTGCTTCCGCCGCTGTGAACAACATTCAGGTGAGCGGAGACATCACTACCCAGGCAATTACCAGAGATTTGTCTTTAGGCGAGGTCGGTGAACAAGATTCTGAAGATTTCATTCTTACTCAAGTCAGGCTGAGATTTGACGCTGATTTGACTGAGAATGTTTCAGCAGTTGTCCAGTTGCTTAATGAGAGATTGTGGGGGGCAGAGAATGATACGACAAGTTCTACATCTACTGATGTGAAGCTTGATTTGGCTTATTTGGTAATGAAGAATATGATCTATGACCCCTTGACAGTTACCATAGGCCGTCAGAATTTAAGGTTCGGCAGAGGGTTGATTGTTGGCGATCCCGATACAGACAACGTTGTTGATACGAATTCCGGATTAGCCACTGTTGCTGATGATTTGTCTCTGCGCAAATCCTTTGACGCTGTCAGGGCGACTTTGGATTATGACCCTTTGGTTTTAGACATCATTTTTGCTAAGGTTAGAGAAGGTTCTACTAATATCGCGGATGACCAGAACCTTTACGGTGTGAATGCCGCTTACAACTTAAGCGACAAGACAAATTTAGAAGGGTATTTCTTTGTAAAAGACAAAGATAATGTTACTACTAACAATGGTGGAAGTTCCAGTGGTATTGGCATGAGCAATGATAGAGTTTACACTATTGGCCTAAGAGGAGATACCACAGCTATTGACAACTTAACTCTTTATGGCGAGTACGCTTACCAGTTTGGCAAGGATTATGCGACTGCTGGGACGATATTGGCCAGAGATGCTTTTGCCGCTCAGGTAGGAGCAGTTTACGCTTTTCAGGACAAGAGGAATTCTCAGGTAGGTTTAGAGTATACCTATTTATCGGGTGATAGTGATTCAAGCGACAATGACCAGACAGCTTGGGATCCGATGTTTGAGGACCAGAGAGTAGGAGAAATCGCTAATCTTCTTTTTGATAACACCAACTTACAGTATATTAAACTTTCCGCCGCTACAGATTTGAGGGAAGATATTACTGCCGGTTTGGATGTTTACTATTTAAGGTTAGCAAAGAGTTATGCTTCAACAAGTTTAGCTACTACTTCTCCTGTTATTAATACTTATGCTGTGGATGTCAGCGAGAAAGAAATAGGCTGGGAAATTGACCCTTCTTTAAAGTATGATTACACCGAAGACGTCCAGTTAGGGTTAGTTGCGGGGATATTTTTACCCGGCGATTTATTTGCTAACAGCAATGACAACACAGCTTATTCTTTAAGAGCAACAGCTAGAGTTGAATTCTAAATCTATCATCTTGAGTAATTTTAAAGCCCCCATATCATTCGGTATGGGGGCTTTTCTTTTTATACACCTACGCGGTGGCCGAAGGGACTCCTCGTAGGTGATTCAGGTCCTTGGTGGCCCGAAGGGACTCCTCGTAGGTGGTTCAGGTTATCACTTTCCTCACGCAAAGGCGCAAAGACGCAAAGAAAGATAAAAGAATAGGGAATTAAATTTCTTGTCTAAAAGTGGGTTCGTTGATAAGACACTGACCTGTAAATTTGGGCAGGGAACACCTACGAGGTGGCCGAAGGGACTCCTCGTAGGTGGTTCAGGTTCTTAAAATTTAGAACATTGGTATCAGCATTTAAGTTTAGTTTAGGATTTAGCTGATAGTTAATGGCTCATAGCTGATAGCTGATAGCTGATAGCTCATAGCTCATAGCTGATAGCTCATAGTAAAAAGATATAAGAGCTAAGAGCCAAGAGGGGATTTTGGATTTGTTTTAAGGTTTAGAAAACAAAGATAGCTTTGACAATACGTTAAAAAGCAAG
>CAZSRG010000023.1:0-18213 GCA_964609315.1 uncultured Planctomycetia bacterium | reverse complement strand
AGGAAACGCAGCAAGCTGCGGGAAATTAAACTCTAGATCCTTCGACTCCCTTCGGCCGCTCAGGATCAATTCGGCTATAGACTTTTTCTTCGAAAAAGTCTAAGTCTCATTGAATTAGACTTGAAAACCTTCAACTTCCTTCAGCTAAAGTCCTTTTGAAGCAATAAACTCAATTAAATCCACTACTCTCAAAGAATAAGCCCATTCGTTATCATACCAGCCTAAAACTTTAATAAGAGTTCCGCCAATTACCTTGGTAAAATCAGCATCAAAGATGCTGGAATAAGGATTGCCTACAAAATCTTTAGAAACCAAAGGCTCATCTAAATACATAAGGATACCTTTTAACCCGGCTTCGGACGCCTGTTTAAACAGTTTGTTTACTTCTTCGGCATTAGTAGACTTCTCCACATTAACCGTTAAGTCAGTCAAAGATACCGTAGGCGTTGGAACTCTTACCGCCAATCCGTCTAATTTCCCCTTCAAATCAGGTATTACCAACCCTATAGCCTTTGCCGCTCCGGTGGTAGTAGGTATCATACTTACCCCCGCGGATCTCGCCCTCCTTAAATCTTTATGAGGCAGGTCTAAAATCTTCTGGTCATTGGTATAAGAATGAATTGTGGTCATTAAGCCTTTAGTAATCTTGAAGTTATCGTTTACAACTTTTGCTAAAGGCGCTAAACAGTTGGTCGTGCAGGAAGCGTTGGAAATAATGTTGTGCTGTTTAGGATCGTATCTATCCTGATTAACTCCTAAAACAAGAGTTACATCATCTCCCTTAGCCGGAGCGGATATGATTACTTTCTTTGCCCCGCCTTTTTCAATATGAAGAATAGCTTTTTCTCTTTCTCTGAATACACCGCTTGACTCTACCACGATTTCCACGCCTAAGTCTTTCCATGGTATTTCGGCAGGAGACCTGTAATTAAAAATTTTCAGCTCTTTGCCGTTGATAAGAATTGAATTATCTTTAACCTCTATGTCCGCTTTTAATTCTCCAAAATTAGAATCGTGTTTCAAAAGGTGAGCCAAAACTTTAACCGGCACAGGCAAGTCGTTTACTGCCGTAAACTCTATGTCTTTTCTGTCAATTCCCGCCCTTAAGACCAACCTCCCTATGCGGCCGAATCCGTTAATTCCTACTTTTACCGCCATCATAAACCTCCTTTGTGTTATAAAACTGCCGTTTCAATCAAAAAATTATACAACTATATATTAAAAGAACAACCAAAAAAATTATTTCAGCTCTCCTCTAAGGTATTTTGCGGCAATCTCAGGAGGAGTCTGAACCATGTAAAAGCCCGAACCCCATTCAAACCCGGCTGTCCTGCTTAACTTAGGCATTATCTCTATATGCCAATGAAAGCCTAAAGGCTGTTCAGTATTTATAGGCGAAGTATGAATAACATAATTGTAAGGAGGGTTAAATAGAACTTCTCTCATCCGGCCTAAAGTTTCCTTCAATATCTTAGCTAAAAAAGGGATATCCTCTTCCTCAATTTCCATAAAACTTGATTTGTGCTCCTTAGGCAAAATCCAGGTCTCAAAAGGAAAACGCGAAGATAAAGGCAGTAAAGTAATGAATTTATCGTTCTCAAAAATAATTCGTTCTTTATGATTACCCAATTCCTGCCGGATAATATCGCAGAAAATACAGCGTTCGTGATAACTCATATAGCGTTCGGCTCCCCGGATTTCCTCCCTGACATTTTTAGGAATCATAGGCAAAGCTATTAACTGGGAATGCCCGTGTTCCAAAGAAGCGCCGGCCGCTTTGCCTAAATTTTTAAATATCAGAATGTATTTAAACCTTTTATCTTTAGTTAAATCCAGAGTTCGGGACTTGTAGATCTTTATTATAGATTCAACCTGATTGTCATCAAAATCAGGGATGCCTTTATAATGTTCGGGGCTGTCAATAATAACCTCATGGGCTCCAATCCCGTTTGACATATCATAGAGCCTGACTCCTTGCTTCTCCAAATTGCCTTCAATCTTTAAAGCGGGATACTTATTAGCGACTACTCTTACTTTCCATCCGGGAGTATTGGGCTCGCTCTTATCAGGACGGACAGCCTCAATTTCAGGCGGAGTAAGGTTTTCATTGCCGTAACAGAAAGGGCAGCCCTTCTCACCTTTCCAGATATGCTGCTGAAAATGAAAATCCGCCGGCGACAGAGGAGCGTCAACATTTACTATAACCCATCTTTCGGTAATAGGATCTCTGCGTAATTCAGACATAATAGTTGCTTAATTCAAATAGATTGTTAAATTGTTACACAGTTAAACTGTTAAGCTTCTCTCAAATATTTTGCCGCTTCTTCGGGCGGAGTAGGACAGATATAAAACCCTGTCCCCCATTCAAACCCGGCCACCTGAGTCAACCGGGGAATAACTTCAATATGCCAATGGTAATCTTCATCAATGGTCGTCCAATACCCTTTATGCGCCCTCCTGAAAGGAGCGGTATGAATAACATAATTATAAGGCGGATCATTGAGAAGCTTTTTAATTTTAACCAAAACTTCCTTCAGCGCTTTTGCCAGAGAATTCTTTTCTTCGCTGTCAATTTTGTAGAAATCCGCGGAATGTTTCTTAGGCAGAATCCATACTTCAAAAGGAAACCGCGAAGCAAAAGGCACAACAGCAAGGATACCGTCAACATCAAGGACAATACGTTCCTTCAAATCTAATTCTTCCCGTACGATATCACAATATACACAGCGTTCGTGATAAGAGTAATATTTCCTTGACCCTTCCAACTCCTCCTTAACCCTTTTTAAGTTTACAGGAGTAGCTATTATCTGAGACCGCGAATGCTGAACTCTTCCTCCTCCGGCCTGCCAGCCGTAATTTTTAAAAATAAGGACATACTTTATCTTTTTATCTCTCTTTAAAGCTTCTATCCTTTTAACATAAGTCGTCAAAACATCCTTAATCTGCCCCTCTTCTAAATCAGCCATATTAGCGGTATGATTAGGAATTTCAACAACTACTTCATGCGAGCCGTAAGCCCCGATGAAATCATAGAGGCCTATGCCTTTTTTCCACAATTCACCCTGATTGTCAAGAAAAGGGGCAATGCTGGGAACGACTCTGACTTTCCACCCTTTGCTGTCAGGAGAACCTCCGTCAGGCCGGACAGCGTATATTTCAGGAGGAGTCTGCTGTTCTCTGCCTTCACAAAAAGGGCAGTCTTTATCGGGAGGGCCGGAATAAGTTTTTCCGAAATCATGCGGACGCTTACCCCGTTCAGTAGAGATAATCACCCACCGGCCGATTATAGGATCTTTACGTAATTGAGGCATATTGGGCCTTTTCTTCTTACCTGAATTTATTAATTCTGATAGATTATACTACAATTTAGAACAAATGGAAGATATTAGTTAATAAAAACAACTACTATGGATTTCTACGACACGGCCTTCCCACTCAGCCCTTATCGGAACTGGTGTAAAAACGCGCCAGCGCCTTATTTAAAAATATCGCCTTCCTGAGGATTATAGCCGTTAATAAATTCCTGTATATCCATAACTCTCTTCCCTTCAGGCTGGATTAGTTTAAGAACAACTAAACCCTTACCTGCCTGAACTTTTACTTTTCCCTTCTCAACAGAAACCACTTTTCCTTCACCCCCTGAAGAAATATCAATATTCTCAATGTCTACTTTCCAGAATTTGACGCGTTTATCCTTAAACTTAGACCAGGCGCAGGGATAAGGAACAAGCCCTCTGACTAAGTTGCGGATATTTACAGCAGAATTATCCCAATCAACTTTAGAAACCTTTTTATCTATTTTCGGAGCAAAAGTAACTTTTTCCTCATCCTGGACTTTAAACCCCGCCTTACCTGAATATATAGAAGGTAGATGTTTTATTACCAGCTCCTTTGAAACAGAATACACTTTATCAAAAAGAGTAAGATAATCATCTTCATAAGCTATCGATATCTCCTTTTGAGCAATAATCCTTCCGGCATCCATCTCTTTATTAACTTCAAAAAGGCAAACCCCTGTCTTTTTCTCCCCGTTGATTAAAACCCAGTTTAAAGGAGCCGGGCCGCGGTATTCCGGCAGTAAAGAAGGATGCAGGGATAGAGGCATTATTTTTGGTATTGAAAGCAGGGCCTGAGGTAAAATCTTTCCATAAGAAACTATCAAATAAAAATCCGGCTGTTTCTTTTTAATCAAGGCAGAAAAACTGCTGTCTTTTAGATTAACCGGCGCGGCTACCTCTAAATTCTCTTTTAAGGCAAACTCCTTAATTACCGTAGGCTGTTTCTTTAAATGCCTTCCTTTAGGCCTGTCCGGCTGAGTAACAACCAATACCGGCCGTATACCCATATCTATGAGCGCCCTGAGAATCTCTGCTGAATAATTCGAGCTTCCGAAAAAAATAACCTTCATTTGTCTAATGTCGGCACCTGCCGCTTTAATCATTTAATATCCAGAGATATTTTAACAGAAGATTTCCTGAATTTATACAAGCTTTTCTTTATAACCGATTTGAGCAAAACCATGCTTTTAGATTTGGCTAAAATATAATAATGGTAGTTCCCGCCCTCTTTAAAAGGATAACTTTTCACAAATTCATAAACATAAAAATCCTTGCGCTTCTTCCCCTGCTCCTCTAAAACCTCCTTAAACCGGCGGATATTCTTAACTAAGACAGGAATGGATTTCTGCCTAAATGACAGTTTGGCTAAATGGAAATACGGAGGCAGATGTAAAGACTTGCGCTCTTTAAGTTCCTTTTTGTAGAACCATTCCCAGCCTCTTTTTACCGCTTTTATGGGGTAGTATTCCGGATGAAAAGTAAAAACTGCCAACTCTTCCTCTGCTAAGCTTTTAAGCCGGCTCAAAACAGAAAAAACTTCTATCCCCGAAGAGTAATCCCCTCTTGAAAGAAGAGAATCTATGCCGGAAACAATTATCAAATCAGCTGAAGGTATATTTCCCAAATAAACCAGTTTTTGAGTAGCAATAAGCATATCCCAATCTTGCGGATATTCCGGCTGGTCTTTTGATAAGATAAATATTTTCCTTCCGGGAAAGAATTTACGGAAATTAATCCCCGCCCTTTCAGCTCCTACGCCTATATTACGAATATATCCTTTATTGCATTTAGGACAGCGCTTTAAAACGGCTAATTTCTTCCCGCAATGGTTACAGATATAAGACTTTTTGTCTAAAGAAAAAGACATAAAACTTTCACAGTTAGGACATTTGAGTATTTCTCCGCAATGGCTGCACTTCAAAAGATAAGCAAACCCTTTCCGGTTCCAGAAAACAATAACTTTCTTTCCTTTATCCAGATATTTCCTAGTGATCTCCAAAGACAACCCCGATAATACCGGATACCGTTTAAACTTATAATTATGTAAATCAAAAATGTTGATTTTGGATTCTTTCTCTTTGAACAAATCTATACTTTCGGTGCTTTTCTTCTTTAAAATCCTGTATCCTTCTATTGAAGGGCAATCCGAATGTAAAATAACCTTCAAGCCCTCGTTCTTTGCCCGCATAAATGCCAAATCCCGCAAATGGTAAAAAGGCTTTTCCGGCTGAAAATAACCATAAAAACTCTCTTTATCTATAATAATAAGCCCTAAATTAACAAAGGGGGCAAAAACAGCCTGCCGGGTCCCCACACATACAGAAATTTCTCCTTTTCTCATTCTAACCCATTGCCCCAACTGTTCAGGCATTCTCTGTAAACTATACAACTCACCTATCTCAATACCTTTTAACCTTTCAGACAAAAGTTTTTTAACTCTAAAAAGATCAGATCTCTGAGGCAGGCAGACAATGGCCTGTTTTCCTTTCAAAACGGCTTCTCTAATAACTTTGCTGTAGTAATCAAACCTGACTGAATCCTTAATGCCCTCACGGACATAAACTGTTTTTAACCTGCCGGTTTCTACCGGCTTATTCGAATCCCCTTTTATCTCCAATAAGCGTTTCTTCCTCAAAGATAAAGGCAGCATCATTCTTAACATCCCGCCTTTACTGTAAAGATACCTTTTAGACATGCTTTCCGATAATTTTAATAAAGGTTCCGGCAAAGAAGGAAAAGAATCTAAAACTCCAAGGACAGGCTTTAACTTAAAACGCGGATTCTTTTTCTTTTTTATATCTAAAACTATTCCTAATATCTTCCGGTTATTGAAATCCACCCATACCCGCATCCCTCTCTCTAACAGAGGAAAACTTCCCGCGTCATAATCAAAACTCTTGTTAACTTCGGCGCTTACTGCTATTTCAGCTATCATATCTATAAGTCCATTACCTTCCCTCTGATAACGCTAATTTTTTAATCCGGACAGCGCTGTTTTCAAAAGATATATTGGCAAAGTTATCCCGCGTATGTTCAAGCATCTCAGGGTTGCCGGATATTTTATCTATGATTCCTAACAGCCCTTTAAGATTCTTGGGCCTGAATCCCAAGCCGTTTCTAACAACAAAATCCGCGTTAGCATCTTCCTGCCCGGGGATAACTTTCATAAAAACCATGGGCTTCTTCAAAGCGATACATTCAGATACTGACAACCCTCCGGCTTTAGTAACCGTTAAATCAGCGGACCGCATCAGTTCATGAACATCCTCTTTGAATTTAAAACTCCTGAGGAATAACGGGCCCCTGACATTCTTCAAATACCTTCCGACGGCCGAATTCTTACCGTAAACCGCGAGAATGGCAAACTTCCCGCTGAATTTATCAACGATAGTTTTAAACGGGCCGATACCAAACCTGCCTGAGAACAAAAGAAGAGTAAAAACTCCTTCCGGAATACCGTATTTTTTCTTCATATCAGAAAAGTCTTTCCGGTAAAAATCCCCGCGAAGAGGAATACCCCAACTGAACACTTTTTCTTTTTCAATCCCGAACCTGCCGCAAAGTATATCTTTAACCTCTTCACAAGCTGTAATATAAAAATCGACTCCTTTGCTTATCCAGACAGGGTTAGCCGTATAATCAGTAATAACTGTAATAATCCTGCTTTTTATAAGCCCTTTGTGTTTTAAAAACCCTGATATTTCAGACACTATAAAATGGGTTGATATGATTACATCGGGGTTTTCTTTCTTTAAATACCGGACAAACCTCCCGGCTGCTAAAAAGTTAAAAAAACGGCCCCCTGCCAATAAAAAACTGTTATGAGAAAAACGGTATAAATAAGCCCATAGAGCGGGGCAATACTTAACCACCAAAGCATAGCCCTTTTCATAAATTAGCTTCAACGATATAGGCATAAAATTCAAAAGGTTGAACAGGTAAGGCTTAGGTTGTTTATCAAAAGCCTGATAAACAGCTTCAGCGGCCTTCTTATGCCCAAACCCACAGCTAACATACCCAATCCAAATCTTCATCTTTTTAAATAGGGACAGCCCCCATTTATTTTCTGCGCCAAGGCCTTCCTCTCGGAAACAGCCGCAACGCTCTTCCTATCCCCTTGCCAATCCCACGCTTCTTTTACAATTCCGGCCCTGACTGGATTACGCTCTACATAACGGCCGGCTGTGAAAAGATGAGAATCATCAAGAATACAGGAATAAAACCTCCCCTGCCACAGATGTCCGGACAAATCTGGCTTCTTAATGAACTACCTCGCAGCAAGCTACAAGGTATCAAAAACTTTTCCAAAGAAGGAAACGCAGCAAGCTGCGGGGAATTAAACCATAGATCCTTCGACTCTCTTCGGTCGCTCAGGATCAATTCGGCTACAGACTTTTTCTTCGAAAAAGTCTAAGTCTCATTGATTAAACAATATGATATCAAATCCAGCCTATACTGCCGGCTATATTCTGTTATAAAGGAAAGATATCTTTTATAACCGCTCTCATTTAGAAAGACTCTTTTTCGGTTATTACCCCACCGGGCTATATGGTAAGGATATCCAACCGCTACTATACGCGCTACTCATGCCATAAGTTGATTTTGGTAAATATATATATACGTCTGTGCCTGTCAAAATAAATGGGGGCTGTCCCTATTTAAAATGCCAACGGCGTCTTTTAAATCCTTACATATATAATCCGGCTGGACATTCCAATTATCCTTATCTTCTAAAGATGCCCTGCCCGAAAGGACTAAAACAGTTTTTATATCGGCCTCGGCGTTTTTCGCGGTTTCAACATCCCTTATGCTGTCGCCTACAAAAAAAGCTGTCAACTTATTCTTATCCGGCAAATCAACGTTGTCCTCAGCCCGGGTTAAATTTTTTATAACCTCATTAATCATCCCGGGGGCGGGTTTACGGTAAGGACAGTTATCGCTGTCCTGATGGACACAATAATAAACCCCGTCTATACGTTTTTCTCCCTGTTCAATATCAGAAAGCATATATTCAGTCATATCTTTAAGCGCTTTTTCCGAAACAAGCCCCTTAGAAACACAAGCCTGGTTAGAAATAATATAAACCATCCAGCCGGAATCTTTAAGTTCTTTAACAGCGGAGGCTGAATAAGGAAACACCTCAAGCTGTTCCTTATTCAAAACATACTCTCCATTTCCGGGATACTTATTAAGAACCCCGTCCCGGTCTAAGAAAACAACCTTTAAATCCTTACTCATTTTAACTATAGCATCTCTGCCCTAAATGCGCCATTAGCGGTACGGCCGCTAATGGCGCGTTAGGATAAAAAATCTTTTATGTTCTCTCTATTAATTGCTTTAAGTTTACTATTGGGATAAGCCTGCATGAAACTCTTAGGGAACCTGACTTTCTTAGCTCTCCATTTAAATTCATACCCGGTTAACTGCCCGCTGTATTCTTCCAGAAAATCTATCTCCTGCTGCTGATGAGTCTTCCAAAAATACACATTAGCATCTTTGCCGCAATTGCTGTTGTTTTTTAACCTTTCCGAAATCAAAAAGTTTTCCCAAAGTTCTCCAACATCATTTCTAAGCCTGATAGGATTAAGATTTTTAATCAGCGCGTTGCGTATGCCGGTATCAAAAAAATATATTTTTCTTAATTTCGTCAATTCTTTTCTTAAATTCCGGCTGAATGGCCTTAAGCGAAAGATAACAAAAGCTTTTTCCAACAACTGGATATAGTTCTCTACTGTCTTCTTGTTTATACCAACCAACGATGCCAGTTCATTATAGGAAACTTCTTTCCCTACCTGAAGAGCCAAAGCCTGCAATAACTTTTCTAAAATATCGGGACTCTTAATATGCTGATACTGTAAAACGTCTTTGTATAAATAGCTCCTGGCAATATTTTTTAATAACGCGTCTGATTCATTTTGACCGCTTTGGACTACTTCCGGATACATTCCCAAAATAATTCTTTTCTCTAAAATCCTTTCTATCTGCTGAAAAGAATATTCCGGCAGTAATTCCTTTATTGAAAACGGGTATAAATAAAATTCATATTTCCTGCCGGTGAGCGGCTCAATAATCTCATTTGATAAATCAAAGGAAGATGACCCTGTCGCAATTACTTGTATCTCAGGATAATTATCAACTATTAATTTCAAAGACAGGCCAATATTCTTGACTCTCTGAGCTTCATCTAACAAAATCAGCTTCTTCCCGCCTATAAACGATTTGACCTCTGTTGATGTGACATCAGTAAAAAATTCCCGGATATCAGGCTCATCACAATTCAAATATAAAGAATCCTCAAAAAACTTCTTTTGAATTTCTTTTATTAGAGTAGTTTTTCCAACCTGCCTCACACCATATAAAATAATAGCTTTCTTTTTAAATAACTTAGATTCAATTCTATCCTGAATAGCCCGTTTGATAATTTTCATTTTTTCATTTTATTTTAACCATTGGAATCAGGCATTGGTGATATTATAAATCAGAAGGCAAAGCCCAAATAATGATAATTTAGGCTACTCCCCTACCCTAAATTATAATGATTTCGGGCAGTTTGTCAAGCATTAATGAACTACCTCGCAACAAGCTACGAGGTATCAAAAACTTTTCCAAAAAAGGAAACGCAGCAAGCTGCGGGGAATTAAACCATAGATCCTTCGACTCCCTTCGGTCGCTCAGGATCAATTCGGCTACAGACTTTTTCTTCGAAAAAGTCTAAGTCTCATTGATTAAAAGAAATTGAGTTAAACAGGATTGTTTTATCCAGCCGGAATCTTTAAGTTCTTTAACAGCGGAGGCTGAATAAGGAAACACCTCAAGCTGTTCCTTATTCAAAACATACTCTCCATTTCCGGGATACTTATTAAGAACCCCGTCCCGGTCTAAGAAAACAACCTTTAAATCCTTACTCATTTTAACTATAGCATCTCTGCCCTAAATGCGCCATTAGCGGTACGGCCGCTAATGGCGCGGGAGAGAATTACCTTTTTCTAATTCCCTATATTTAGCGTAACTTACTATCTGATAAAGAGAAGAGAAATAGGCGATCATAAAGCCGGTGAACCCGTCGCGGTAACCTTTTTTAACAATAAAAGCCCTTATGAACCTGTCCATTGTCCGCCACAAAGCGTGAAAGGTATTCATCTTATACCGCGCTTTCTTAGGATTTTCCAGAGACAGCTTATACCATTTTAACGCTTCAAAGGTAGTCTGTTTATTGCTTTTATTCAAAAAATCCCCCCAATCACGATAGCTGTAATGAATGACATCATAACGCAAATGCCCGCATTTACCCTCAACAATAATCCTTGGATGAACTTCTACCTCTTCATATCTAAACCTGCTCTTTCTAAACAGTTTTACTTTGGGCGCGGGATACCATCCTCCCCACCTAATCCAGTAATCTCCGATGTATGTCCTGAACGGAATACCAAAACATACATATTCAGTTTTAGTAATAACCTCATTTATTTCCTTTCTTAACTCTTCAGTAGGCCTTTCATCGGCATCCACACTGAAAACCCAGTCATTCTTAGCCTTAGCGTATGCCCAGTTCCGGTGTTTCCCCTCAATGTCCATTTTCCGGACAAATACCTTAGCTCCCAATTTTTCAGCAATCTCTCTGGTATTATCCCGAGACTCATCATCAACAATAATAATTTCATCCGCCCAGCCAGCGACAGACTTTATACATTCCCCAATACGGGACTCTTCGTTTTTGGTTAGGATTACGACTGATAATGGAATATTGCTCACTCTGACTCTCCTTTCAAAAACAAAAATATACTTCCTGAATAAAATACTATCTTCTACTTATATCTCTCAAACGAAGGAAGAACCTTAATCAATGAGACTTAGACTTTTTCGAAGAAAAAGTCTATAGCCGAATTGATCCTGAGCGACCGAAGGGAGTCGAAGGATCTATGGTTTAATTCTCCGCAGCTTGCTGCGTTTTCTTTTTTGGAAAAGTTTTTGATACCTCGTAGCTTGCTGTGAGGTAGTTCATTTATCCGCATATTATTTTATACTATTTATATACCGCGAAAATTCCCTGCCGGCCTTGACAGTCTTTGCTTTCTTCTTGTCCTTTTTGACAATCTTACCAATATTTTCCAACTCTTTTAATGATAATAAAACTTTATTCATTTTCTCCCCTCATAATTCTTTACCGACAGCTCAAACCTACTTCTCATCACACCTACTCTCACTTTCTTTCCCCTGAACCGCGTCAAGACAATCCTTAAAGCCGACAATATGTCCATTTAGCCGTTTCTGATTCTTTATACCCCCATATACAATATAAGATCCTCCCCTATCTATCCCAGCCAAATCACACCAATATGTTATATTTTTGAAATAATCGGCCGTAATCGTCCTCCCTGATTTGATCTCAATAGGTATAGGATTTGGAAAGCCTTCTGAAATGCAATCTATTTCATGACCCATTTTGTCTCTCCAAAAATAAAGGCCGATTCCCTGTCCGCGATTATACCCATACTTTACAAATTCACTCATAATAAAGGATTCAAATAACGGCCCTTTCAACGGATGTGTTTTTAACTGCCCAGCATCTCTAATCCCCGCCAAATATGAAGCTAATCCGGAATCTAAAAAATACAACTTCGGCATTTTAATAAGACGCTTGTTAAAGTTCTTATAATACCTCTCAAGCCGAAAAACAATAAAGCTCATTTCAAGCAAAGAAATCCATTCTTTGGCGGTATTATGCGTTATCCCGCAATCATCAGCCAAAGAGGATAAGTTTAGTATTTGCCCTGTCCGTTGAGCACACATTCTTATAAACATATGAAAGGTAGACAGATTATGCACATTTTTTAATTCACGAAGGTCTCTTTCTATATACGTTTGGACATAATTAGAGTATAAGTCTTCCGGAGCAATATGTTTATCATATAGACGCGGATACATCCCGCGAAAAAGATATTCTTCATAATTATCAAAATCAATATTTGCCGAAGATAATTCTTCAATCGTTAACGGCAATAATTTTAAAATCGCTATCCTTCCGGCAAGAGATTGTGTTATTTTCTCCATCAACAGAAAATTCTGAGAACCGGTTAAAATAAAAAGGCCCGGCTTGTTTTTATCATCTAAGATCCCCTGCAAATACGAAAAAAGATGCGGAACTTTCTGGACTTCATCAAAAATCGCTCCTTTCGGAAATTGAGCCAAAAACCCCAAAGGATCTTCTTCCGCAAACAGACGTGCCTCCGGATTTTCTAAAAGGACATACGGTTTGTTCGAAAAGACTTTCCGAACAAGCATTGTTTTACCGGCTTGTCTCGGCCCGATAACCGCAACGGCAGGAAAAGACCCGGAAAGTTGCCTTAGTTTCTTCTCCGCTTTTCTCTTTATCATCACAATACAACCCTACCACATTGCGGACAGATTGTCAATTACATTTACAATCTGTCCAAACCAATAGTTTCTATATATAAATATAGTTTAGGATAAAGGTTAAGCCATGCTTAATTTTAGTCAATCATTATCAATACAATCCCGCAAATAGGAGATACAACTCAGCCCTTATCCAGGAATATCGGCTTATTTCAATTTCTTCCACCAGTTCTGATTTTCTTTATACCACTTTATGGTTAAATCCAAGGCCTGTTCAAAATTATATTCGGGCATCCATCCTAAAGATTTGATTTTTGATATATCCAAAGAATACCTTTTATCATGCCCCTGCCGGTCTTTCACATAACGTATAAAACTCTTTGGTTTTTTCAATTTTCTTAGAAGCAGGCCCGCGAGTTTTAGATTGTTGATTTCATTTCCTCCGCCAATATTATAAACTTCTCCTATCTTTCCTTTATGCAGGACTGAATCAATTGCCCGGCAGTTATCTTCTACAAACAGCCAATCCCTGATATTCTTCCCGTTCCCGTATAAAGGGATTTTCTTCCCTTCTAAGATATTAGTAACAAATAAAGGAATTATCTTTTCGGGATACTGTAAGGGGCCGAAATTATTTGAAGAACGAGTGATTAAAACCGGCAAGCCATAAGTTTTAAAATAAGCCCTAACTAATAAATCGGCTCCTGCTTTGGAGGCGGAATAAGGGCTATTTGGTAAAAGATTATTTGTTTCTTTGAATTCGCCTTTTTTTATACTGCCGTATACTTCATCGGTTGATATATGCTCAAACTTTTTTACCCCATACTTTCTTGCTGCTTCCAAAAGAACTTGAGTTCCTAAAATATTGGTTTTAGTAAAAATTCCCGGCCCTAAAATAGAGCGGTCAACGTGACTCTCCGCGGCGAAATTGACAACAAAGTCAGGTTTTTCTTTCTTAAAAACTTTATCAACTAATTTTTTATCGCAGATATCTCCCTTAATAAATTTATATCCTGGATTTTTCTGCACATCTTTTAAATTTTCCAGGTTGCCGGCATAAGTCAGTTTGTCCAAATTGACAACCTTATAATGAGGATGTTTATTCAGGAAATAGCGGATAAAATTAGACCCGATAAACCCCGCCCCTCCGGTTACTAATATGGTTTTGTGTTTCATTTGCTTAAATTATAGAAAAACTCCCCTGCTGTTCATACCTCTATTTCAGCTATGTTCCGATAACTGACAACATCAACATCGGAATGCTTCTGATTTTGACTGCCGCCATAGATGAGATACCCTTTTCCGCTATTCGGGTTTAATTTATAATAATATCTTAACCCTCTTAGAAAATCACCGGCAACAGTTCTTCCGAGTTTAATCTCTACAGGGACAACCTTTTTGCCATAATCCAATATCAAATCAATTTCATTGCCGATATTATCACGAAAATAGTACAGATTACTTCTTTTACCCGAATTCAGCCGCATCTTTAGAATTTCCGTGACTATAAAAGTCTCAAATAAAGCGCCCTTTAAAGGATGCCCTGCTAAATGGACAGGGCTTTCAATATCCAAAAGATAAGCGGCAAGCCCTACATCAACAAAATATAGCTTAGGAGATTTAACCAGCCTTTTTCTAAAGTTTTTATAGTGAGACCTGACTAAAAAAACAATATAACTTGCTTCTAAAACATTGAGCCAGCTTTTTGCCGTATTATGATTTATTCCGCAATCATTTGCCAAGCCTGAAAGATTCAAAACCTGGCCTGTACGTGAAGCGCACAGCTTTAAAAATGTTTCAAACCTCGCAAGGTCTTTGATATTAATCAATGAGCGAATATCCCTCTCCAGATAAGTACTGACATAAAACGAGAGCGCCTCTTGAGGATTAAGTTTTTTGTCATGTATCCGGGGATAAAACCCTTTTTGCAAAAGAGTATCCAAAGACAATGAGGATTTCTTGTAGATCTCATTAAAAGAAAAAGGGAGCAAAGTCACTAAAGCGGTCCTTCCGGCTAAGGTTTGGCTGATAGTATTAAACACCTCAAAGTTTTGACTGCCGGTAAGGATAAAGAGCCCGTCTTTTTTCTCCTCATCTACAATTGTCTGGATATAAGAAGTTAACTCCGGAACCCGTTGAATCTCGTCTAATATAACTCCTTGCCTGAAATGTTTTTCTAAAAATGACCGGGGATCACTGCGGGCATAATTACGGACATCCAGGTCTTCTAAAGAAAAATAATGGTATTCGGGAAACAACATCCTGCAAAGAGTTGTTTTACCTGATTGCCGAGGCCCGGTAATAGTAATTACCGGATACTGTTTGACATAAGCCTGTATTTTTGACCGGATATCCCTTTTAATCATACCTAAAGCATACTATATATCTTACAGATTGTCAATATAATTATCAAAGTGTAAACTATGTTAAAAGACAGAAGCATCTATTAGGTAAGCCCGGATACCTCAACCCGCCTCTATTGCTGGATATCTTTTAAGAAAGCAGAGTAATTCCTGAAACTAATTTCCTTAGAGAAACTCCCTTCTTCCGAACCGCGGTATATCAACAATCCCGCGGTATCATATAAAGGAAAAGACTGTTTTATCTTTTTATTAGAGAATAGAAACTGTAAGCTTTTTACCATCTCACGCCGCGGAGTATGACTGCTCTTAATCTCGGCAAATTTCAACGTCCGGCTGTCTTTATCTTCAATGATTAAATCATATTCTAATCCAAGATTATCGCGAAAGTAAAATAATTCCGCGTTTGCGGCTGTATGTATAAATTTCTTCTTAATCTCCGCAATAACATAATTTTCAAAGAGCTGCCCGCTCAACGGGCCTTTCCACAAGATATCCTGGTTTTGAATTCCCGTAAGATAACACACAATCCCTGTGTCGTAAAAATACAATTTTGGACGTTTTACAATGCGTTTACCAAAATTCGAATAAAAAGGCGGCAGAAAGAAAATGATATAACTCGCCTCAAGGATAGACAACCAATTCTGAATGGTCTTAACGGTAACCCCTACTTCTCTCGCTAATTCACTCATATTTAACATACAGGCAGCGCGCGCCGCCAACAACACAATCAACCTATGGAAATCCCGCAAATTTCCCACATTGTGTAATGTCCGAACATCACGTTCAAGATAATTAGTTACGTAAGCTCCATACCACTCCCTGGACGCTTTATAATCACGGGTTATCAACTCAGGATAACCTCCATATAATATATGGTCAGAGACAAGTTTGTTGGGTAATTCACTGCGCTGAAAAGGCAATAACGATAAAAGCCCTATGCGCCCGGCCAAAGATTCAGTAATTGATTTTAAAAGAGCAAACTGGCTTGACCCCGTAAGAATATACCTGCCATAATCACTTCTATTATTATCAATTTCCATTTTCAGGTAATTAAATAAACTCGGGACTTTTTGAACCTCATCAAAAATGGCCCTATTATTATACTGTGTTATGAACCCCCTGGGATCACTCTCAAGAAACTCGGTATTCAACGAATCATCAAAAGTAACATATTCATATTTATCTCCTAAAATCTTGCGAATAGTTGTGGATTTACCGGATTGACGCGGCCCCATTAACGCGACAGCCGGAAAGATTTTTAGATAATCGTGGATTTTGTTCTCAACATTCCTTTTTAAATACTTCATAATACAAATATACCATACATATTTATACTGTCAATACAAATATGTATAAATATACCTATCTCCCTGCATCTCAATTAGATACATCTATCACTTGCTCATACCTAAATATGAGATACGTATTCTTCCACACATTCTTCTAATACTTCCTTTATATTCCTGACTTTGAACCCGGATTTCTCAAGCTTTTTGACAGATAAAACTAAATTAGTCCTTACCAAATTCAATTCTTTCTCAGCAATAACCCTATATTCAAAATCAGGCATGCGCCGCCTGTAAACATCTAAAAGATCCGGATACCTCAACCCGCCTTTATTGACGACATTGTATATCCCTTTAGCTTTAATCTTTATTAAATGCCTCAATGCCTTTATAAAATCAGGGATATAAGTTATAGAATTGGGGACATCAATAATATTCTTATATTTGATTAATTTAGTAAGAATGTTCTTAGGATTAGGCCGGTTATCTAAAGGTATTCTTATCCTCACAACCAGGATGCCAAATTTATCAGACATGGCTTCTATTGCCTTTTCAGAATAAATCTTAGTCCGGCTGTAAAACAAATCAAAGAAATCAGGCGTATCTTTCTCTTTTATCGGGCTCTGTTTATGATAATCAAAATGATAAATACATCCGGAACTTATATGAACCAATTTAATTTTTTCTCTTACGGCCGCCTCAGCTAAGATAATAGGGACAAAGGTATTAGACATCAAAACCTTGTCTTTGACTAATTCACAGTCATCAACATTATTACCTCCGGTGTGTCCGATACAATTTATGATAACCCTGGGATGGTATTTCTTTATTTCTTTCTCGGCATCTTCAAAAGAATTAATTCTTCTCCCTGAAATACTACAGCCTAAATCCTGCTGAAGCCTTTTCCCGATGAAACCTTTACCTAAAATAAGAATTTTGCTACTCATCTTTACACCCCTTCCTTAAATAATCCCCATAATGTCCGGGAATATCCGACAGCTTTTTCAGCTGGTTTCTGTCAATATACCCCATACGAAAAGCCACCTCTTCAATACAGCCTATTTTTAACCCCTGCCGCTCCTCCAATGTCTTTATAAACATTGAAGCGTCAATTAAAGAATCACAAGTCCCTGTATCTAACCATGCATATCCTCTGCCTAACAAATACGCCCGCAAATTTTTTCTTTTTAGGTATTCTTTATTCAAATCGGTTATTTCTAACTCCCCTCTTTGAGAAGGCTTTAAACTTTTCGCGATATTAATAACAGCATTGTCATAAAAATAAAGGCCGGTAACAGCCCAATGGGATTTAGGATTCTCAGGCTTTTCTTCAAGAGATAAAACATTGGAGTCTTTATCAATCTCAACAACTCCATATCTATGAGGGTCATTAACACGGTAACAAAAGATAACTGCCCCTTTATCCAAAGAATTAACTTCCTGAAGCTTGTATATCAAATCGTGCCCGTAAAAGATATTATCCCCTAAAATCAAAGAAACTTTGTCTTTCCCGATGAAATCTTCAGCTAATATAAACGCCTCAGCTATGCCTTTAGGTTCAGGCTGGACACAATAAGAAAACTTTATCCCTAAATCTTTTCCGCTCCCGAACAAATCTTTAAACCTGTCAATATCTCTCGGGGTAGATATGATTAGAATATCCCTGATACCCGCCAGCATTAGAACCGACAAAGGGTAATAGGCCATCGGCTTATCATATACAGGAATCAATTGTTTACAAACCCCTTTTGTAACAGGATACAGCCTGGTAGCCCTCCCTCCGGCCAAAATTATTCCTTTCATAATTAATCTCCGTCTTCTGACCTCTGATTTCTTTCCTATATTTATCTTCCCCTAATCCGTCCCCTCAGC
>CAZSRG010000022.1:0-19230 GCA_964609315.1 uncultured Planctomycetia bacterium | reverse complement strand
TCAAATCTTGAGACCTGACCCCACTATTCAGTTATGGTTGTTCTCCCCGGCTCATACTGTTCCCGCATTCCAAAAGCATCGCCTGCCTGGCGGTATTTGCCGTTAACAGAACGATGGACATATTTAAACATGGCTACTATTACAAAAGCTATAATAGCAATTAAAGCAGCGTAAACAAGAACGCTCTGTGCCCTTCTTATACCGCAACCACCCGCCTTTGTCATTTCCCTCCTCCTCGACAATCATAGGGGTCAGGTCTCAAGATTTGAAGTTAGTCGTTATTTCTTAGCCTTTGTTTAGCACTCCCTATCGCTTTTATCGTTTCATCCGCCATATACAAACATTTATTACCATAAAATCCATTAATGTCAAATCTTGAGACCTGACCCCTATGATTCTATTTGAAAGAAACTGAAATCAGAGTAGTTTTTCCTTTCGACGGAGGGCCCGTCTCAATTACGGCAATCATACAAACTCTTTTCCCTTTTTTATAACGCAAAGCCGCCATTTGAGAAGTGGAACCTCGTATCTTATCCTTAATATCTGAAGAAATGTTCCCACAATTGGGGCAGTTTTCATAAATACTTAAATCTTCCTCTGAAATCTCATGGCTTTCCAAAGGCGATTCATCCTGCAGTTCCCATCCCTGAGAAGGCATATTAGCTTTATAAAAATCAATGACTTCTAAAACCCCGGCAGAAGTAGTAACGGCCCACTGCCTGCCTAAAGAAGTAACATTAGGCATCCCCGGCAAAATCTTACTGCCGGGATAAAGAGGAAAATCTTCTGGCAGAGGTTCTTTGCTCTCCGGTAAAGAAGTAAACCTGCCGTTCTCAAGAAAAGGGACTTTCCCTTCGGCAACAGAAAAACTTACTTTATCAGAAGTGCTTGAAACCGGAAGATATTGGATGCTTATCATCCGGTCATCGCGGTAAAAAGTCATCATGCGATAAGAAGTCAAAGCCCGCAGGGTAACAGCCTGTCCGTCCTTACCCTGAAAACTTACCTCCTGCCAGCCGGATTTCTCAAGATTGTCCTTATAAAACTTCGTAATATTTTCAAAAGGTAAATCGGAATTATAAATAGTGAGGACAAAATCCCCTCCCATAAGTTTTGTCCGCTCGGAACGCACCTTACCGGTATATGGCGGAGAAGGTATTTTTTCCGCGGCTGTCGCGCAACTAACTATTAAGAAAAAAGAAATTAAGATAAATCCCTGAATCTTTTCGTATCTCATAATTCCTCCTGATATTTAGTTAACCTCTTTATCTATGGCGATTATCTTAGCATCAAATTCAGCCTTTGGCGGATGGATTTTACCATGGCCGTCAAAATCAACAAGGCTCCTGCTCTCTATCCTCTGGCCTGAAGAAGGAGAACCCTGCCCATCCCAGTCCGAAGGATATTTTGTTCTCCATAAGCCGTAATCTTCTCCCTGGTGCGCTTGCCAGGTTGTTACCTTAACCTTACGGTCATGAACAATGTCATCAGCCCGGCAGATTAGATTTGAATAGGTGAGAGGGTTATTTGAACTCACAATGAAGCCAGGCGCGAGGCCGGCATAAGAAGCTGAAGCAAGCGCGACCGCTTTAGCAGAAATGGCAGCTATTGCCCCACTGTTGGTCAGACAACAGATACACATCACTGGAATAGCATTAGCAAAATCCCAAGCGACGCCAAATCCTGCTAACACAACCGGCACAGGCAGTATTGACACTTTCAGTTTATACTCATTAACATCGTCAGTTTGAACATCGGCCTGAACCCAATGCCCGCGGCTCTGTCCGTCAAGCCATTTATAATGCCCGGAGGTTACTTCTGATGTCTTAATCCAATCATTAAAAGTATCGAGATAATTATTGTTATCGCCCCTTATTTCGCCGGCATCAACAGGAATATTTCCCGGCACCAGCTTATTCCCAATACCGCTGTTAATAAAGCTGTATCTATAAGCTGTTTCAATCGCGCTATCCCTTCCTTCTTTAGCCTGCTTACGCATCGCTTCAAAATAAAATATCTGTGCCACCCACGCCGCAGAAGTGGAAGCAATCATCGCTTTCATCGTAGTTATAGCAACCCTGGAAGCTCTCCCACAAGGAAGAGAAGGACAGCAACAATCACAAGGACAACCATATCCGCAGCAACTGCAACAACCTGTCGCTACGCAGGAAACTACAGCAACCAATAGAGAAGCCGCGAACAAAGCTAATAATACCCCCATCTCCGCCATGAACATCTGGTACTGGACAATCATCTGGGAATTCATTACCGATTGGGTGTTGAAGACAGACGCCATAACCGACCCTCCGGCTAAAGCGCCGGCATCCGCGGCATTGGCGGTATGGGTTTTGAAAAGAGAAATCTTGCCCGCGTTAATCGTAACAAAGACCGCGATAATCAAAACAGCGATAAGGGCAATAAAAAAAGGGGTTAACTGCCCCTTTTTGTAGTTTGCTTTATGTTTAGAAAAGGTTATATACATTTATCCCGTGTTTATTGCTCTTCGGCAAAGACTCCGCAGTCCACTGCGGAGATAAAGGCTCGAGGAATGAAGTAAGGAAAAACTGGATACTCCACGGCTAACCGTGGAGAACTTCATTTCTTAAATGGGCTTTTGGGAATCGCCCACTCCTCAGATAAAGTTTTGGGCTTATAGACCGGCCAATACAACGGCCTAACCTCTGTCTCATTTTCCACTGTCCCCGCTTCAACCCGTGTCCTGCGATAAGCTACCTGCCGGTTAGAAAACTGAGCATTGCCCCAAATCCATATTCTGATTATACCTAAAAAGAATATTATTGCCAACACAAAAATTATACTTACTTCCAAAGAAGCCTGCGCGTTATTATTTTTCTTTAAAAAGAAGTATCCCATTCTCTTCTCCTTTTTACTCCGCGCGTATATGGGATATCTTCAGCCTGCGAAGTTATATTTCCGCCAATATCTTCTGTAATGGACTTATACATGCCGGGAGAACCGGTAGAGAAGGCAATGTTCCCTCCCTCCTCTTCTATCTCGACCGGTTTATACTGAGTAATAACATACCCGCCTTCTTTTTTGGAAACAAGCGTTTCTTTTACTCTTTTAAGGATATTCCCGTCTTCATCCCTAAAAATGATATTTATATCATCGCCCAAGCCTATTTCACGCGAAGTAACAATTTTTGAACGACCTTCATTCTTGACAAAAGTATCGTTAAAACTTTCCCGGGAATCCGTATCTACAGTACCTATTGTAAAATTCCCCGGGTCATATTCAAACTCATAAGAATTTACCCCATAGAAACTGCCAGTGTTGGCCATTTTACCCACCTTGGGAACAGCCCAGTATACCGAAGCCGAAGCGCTGTCCTGTGTCCGTGAACCCCTAAAAGGAGCATTAATATCCATATTCCTCTTAACGTCAAGCAATGAATACTGCACCACGGCATTTTCGTGATTGGCTTTTCGGAGAGCTCTCCTAAAAACCTTCATAGTAGTAAGCTGGCGGCCGTTTATAGCCTGAATATAATACAGCACTGAGGAAAAAACCGCTATAATCAGCCCGCCAAAAAGCGCCATTTCCAATACCGCCTGTGACTTTGTTTTCATAATACGCTATCCTTAACTTTCCTCATCATATGGTAAAACCCAGAAGACTAATCCCGTCCTGATCTCCCTCTAAGGACACATTAATGTCTTTCGGGATATGGTAGGACCGGAGGACTAATCCCGTCCTGATCTCCCTCTAAGGGCGCATTAATGTCTTTCGGGATATGGTAGAACCGGAGGGCTAATCCCGTCCTGATCTCCCTTTAAGGGCGTATGAACGGCTTTATCGGGATCTTGATAAATGCTTGTTGTATTAATCTCCGCTTCCTGCCGGATATTAAGTATCTTATCCTGAGCAAAATTTTCCTGATAAGCAGAAGCCGTTCTGGTATGCCTCCGGATATCCGTTTCGCCAAGGTTTATCTGGTTTAAATGTTTACTGCTGATAACTCCATCCGTTAGATCCTTAACTCTGGCCTGAACGCTCCTTTTGACATAAGTATTCATAGAAAAAAAGACTAAAGAAATTATAGAAAGAAGGATAGCAAATTCATTTATAGAATCGGCCCGTTTGAATTTACAAAACATATTATGCCCCTCCCCCTAAAACTGTTTCATTGGTTGTGATAGACTGAGTGGTGTTTGAAATGCTAATAGTCCCTCCTTCCAAGCTATGCCCCACCAAATCCTGACAGGTAATATTTCCCGAACATTCCCGTGAAAAAGATTCTGTAAATATAGTAGTATTTCCCTGCGTCCTTCCCGGCGAATACTGCTGACTCAGGCTGTCGGCAGTCTGGCGGTATTTACCCTGAAAGGACCTTTTTAGATAAATGTTCATGGCAATAAGCGAGAAAGTGACTATCCCTATTAGAATAGAATATTCAATCATTGTCTGAGACAGATTGTTTTTTCTCATAATGGACATCCCGCTCTTCCATCTGTGTTTTCCCGGTTAATCATTACTGCAAATCACCGAAAGAAATAGAAGCATCTCCATCAGTGGTAGTCCGGTCAACACTTTTCATTGTATACCCGCCCTTGGTAAATCTTTTGACTTCCCCTATACCGGGGCCGTCAATTTTATCCGTAACCGTTAGATCACTATCGCTGCCAAAACTATAATTTCCGGAAGCGGATATCTGAAGCTTATCACCATTACTCGTATCCAACTGCGTTCTGGAATAATACCCGCCGGTCTGGACATCATACTGCGTGCCTATGCTGTCGGCGCTGTCCTTCATTTTGCCTTCAACCCCTCTCCGAAAATAAAGCTGCATACCCAAAATTGCAGCTGTTGCCACCGCGATTAAAGCGGCATATTCTAAAGTGGACTGCGATTTTTTAAGAACCATTTTCTCCTCCTTAGGTTATATCAACTAAAATTAATTCCCTATCTCTAAAGAAATTTCAGATAGCTTTACTCAGTTTCTCCGGCGTAACCGGTATAATCAACAGAAGTAGCTGTATATGCGTTTTCACTGCTGGCAGTAGCATTTCCTCCAGCCGAGACCTTTTTCTCCGAGATGTCTTTAGTAGTCTGGACTCTCGAAAAACTGCTGGAATAATAAGGCTCATACTGCCAGGTTGTTTTTAGGATATTCCCATCTCCCGAAACATCACCGGTAACCGAAGTCAAAGCGTCTGATGTATCTTTCATCTTGGCGCTAAGAGAGCGCTTGACATAAGTCTGCATACCCACAACAGCGGCAATAATTACCCCAAAAAGAATAGCGTATTCAGCAGTGCTCTGCGCCTTTCTCCTTTTAACCAACTTAATCAACATTATTTAACCTCCTTCTTTCCATCTTGCCTAATTAAATTAATAAAAGGCCTATGGAGTAGTCATATTTATTTCCCCGGCTAAATCACCTATCTTTGAAGTTGAACTATTGATAAGATTAGCAGCATCTTCCATCCCACCCCTAACAGCCGGCTTTACCATTTTAGTAGCGGCAAGGATTATACCGGCAATGATCGCCGATAGGATAATCGTATACTCTAAGATGCTCTGGGCTTTAGTCCTTTTTCTAATCAACATATTCATCCTCCCTTCTATTATCCGCGTATTGTCAGAATTATCTTTGTTTTCTAAAACTTTTGCCAGCATCATTCGAGAGAAGTATTCCCCCCTCCGCTCTGACGGCCGGGACCGGACAAATTGGCTACATCAGCAAAGCGCTCTGTGCCGCGGTACCTCTCATTCAGCTCTACCTGCGCCTGTTTCAAACGGGCGTTCATTGCCCGGTTTATATAAGTGTACATAGCCGTTAAGGCCGCGGAAATTACTGTAATTAAAAAGGCGTATTCTAAAAAACTCTGGGCTTTGGAATTCACTATTGTTTCTCCAAAATAATCTTGGCGCAGTCTTGAAGATGGCTGTTAAAAGCCTGCTTCACCTTAGGCAGAAACTGCACCGAAACAAGGCCGGTAATTATAACAGCAAATATAGCCACATATTCCATTACTGACTGGCATTTTCTAAACATCTTCTTCCCTTTGCTATAATAGGTAAATCCAAAAAAACTACAGAATCTTATTTTTCCATCTCCCCCGAGAAATCAACATTAATATACCATATTTACCGCGATAAATTCAATCTCAGAAAAAGAAATACTCAGAAAAGAAGAAACCGTTTTCACTTGATCATGATCATAGGGGTCAGGTCTCAAGATTTGAAGTTAGTCATTATTTCTTAGCTTTTGTTTAGCATTTCCTATCGCTTTTATCGTTTTATCAGTCATATACAAATATTACTATAAAATCCATTTAACCCAAATAATGCGGTTAGCATTATTTGCCCGTAGGGCCGACCCCATATTTTCCACTGGAAAATATGGAAAGGTCGGGGGTACCTAAGGGGAAAAGGCTGTGTACTCTTTAGTACAACCGCTGTTTAATGTAACTATTTAGGCTGCCGGACATTATGAGCATTTTGCGCTCTCAACAGCATTTTCCCGCTTAACCCAAATAATGCGGTTAGCATTATTTGCCTGCTTGTGCCCGTAAGGGTGCTTGTGCCCGTAAGGGTGCCTGTGCCCATTCGTGCCCGCAAGGGTATAGGATACAGCATTTTCCCGGTTAATATCAAATCTTGAGACCTGACCCCATTACTAAGAAATACCTTTTCATTCCTGAAGAAGCCATTCCTTCATTAAAAGAGGCAGATAAATTAGAAATCCTTGCTTTATGAGGAAAATCGGCGGGTAAATTCAGGACAATACGGACGGAATCCTTTGTCTCTTTAAAAAACCTGCCTTTAAGATGAATCAGTATATCCAGGAATTCATCGGGAAAAGGATATTCGGAAAAAGAAAAGCTGTAAAAAAGGTGCTTTTTGAGCAGCTCCGTAAAGAATTCAACATCCCTTTTTTCGCCGGCAAATTCGTTAAAATCCGGTAAAAATCGCCTAATATCTAACTTTTTATCGGAGAAACTGGCAGTTCGGACTGTTTCTAAAAACCGTGAAAAGCCCTTATTTAAATAGGGCCAGGATAAAAGGTAAGAAAAAAGTACTTTTTTTAAAGATGTTTCTTCCAAATTAGTAAGGAATCCAAAGAAAGGACGGCTTCTTTGCCGCTTTCTTAAAAGGACATTGTTTATTATAACGCCTTCTTCACCAATGAGTTCTGAGTATTTTGTCTTAATCCTATCAGCATAAACATCAGCATATAGATAAGGGAGGGAATACTGACAGGCTTTAGTCCTGTGCAGGATTTTGCCCTGGGAAAAGAAAGAAGCCTGAGGGATAAACCCGATAATAAACTTGAATTCCTTCAGAAGCTTGACTTCTATAGTATCTAAAAGCTCCTTTTTCTGTCCCCATACCTTTATACAGCTAACCCGCCAGGGAAAAGCTCTGAACAATCTTCTCATTGCCGGAGGGAACCCGCTGAAATAAGAAAACCCTTCTATCACCCAGAGATTCTTCCTCATACACCAATTAAGGTTCTCTCTTGCCCTTGATAGAGACAAGGAAAAAACCGAAGGGATATCTTCGGAAAAACTCCATACACTTTTTAACTGAGGGTCAAGAAAAACTGATGCTTTACCCTGATGAAAAACCATTTCTAAAGCTGATACCTGCTGAAGCCCTTTATTCAGAAAACTATTATCTCTGAAGAATACGCCGGATCTCTCTTTGCCCCCCTGCTTAAACCTCTTTATCTCTTTCAAAGATAAATTCTGCTTTAAGCCTAAAAGCTTAAATACAACATCATTCCTGAAAATATCCTCAGGTTCTTCTCTTAGGAAAGCGGCATATATACAAAGCTCATATAGAGAAAGAGCTTTTTTAAAGCTGAAAACGTCTTTGTAAACGCTAATATAATCAGAGATTATCCGCCCTATCCCTGAATCGTAAAATGCCTTCTTCACAAAAACCAATCCGGCATTATCTAACAGTTTTGACTTAAAAGGAATTATTTCTTCTTTTCTTCCCGGCCTTCTGCCTTTGCCTGAAGATACCAACAGGTGATTAACTGCTGATTTAGAAAAGCGTATTTTATATTTACTGTAGAGCAAAGCGGATAATTTTCTACAGCCCAATAAAGGGTTCTTCCCCGCCTCTTTTAAAATCACCTTCTTTATATCCGGAGTTATTTTAGATTTCCTCATCTGTTAATCCGCTATTTGCCATTTGGTCATCCGCCACTCCCGAGGTGTTTTTAACTTAAACTTCTTATCCCACCTCGGGAGTGTTTACGGGACTATTAGCTATTTGCCAAGAGCTATGAGCCATTTGCTATTTGCTATTTTTAGCTTAAACAAATTGTATAGGAAATTAAACAGTTTGGGAAGAAAAATTATTCGGGCTATTCTGTGGGAGTAAATATTTCCCGGGGAAGGTCCAGGCCTTTTGCCCTCATATCACTGTAGAAAGAAGGTATGTAACCGGTAGCGGAGAAATGCCCTTTAACCTTCCTGTCCTGATCCAATCCTGTCTGGCGGAAAGAAAAGATATCCTTCAAATCAATATGGGTTTCATCAAGCATCCCTACGACTTCGGTAATCTGGACGACTTTCCTTGACCCGTCAGATAAACGGGCGGTATGAACAATCAAATCCAGGGCCGAAGCTATCATTTCTCTGATTGCCCTGATTGGAAGCTCCACTCCTGACATCAAAATCATGCTGTCTAACCTGATTAAAACATCATGGGTAGAGTTGGCATGAAGAGTTGTCATTGACCCGTCATGACCGGTATTCATCGCCTGGAGCATATCAATTACTTCTCTGCCCCGGCACTCGCCGACTATAATCCTGTCTGGCCGCATACGCAGAGTGTTTCTGAATATGTCGCGGATAGTGATCTCTCCCCTGCCTTCTATATTAGGAGGCCTGGATTCAAGCCTGATCCAATGAGCCTGATTAAGTTTCAATTCCGCCGAATCTTCAATGGTAACTATCCTTTCTTCCTCAGAAATACAGGCTGAGAGGATATTTAAAAAGGTAGTCTTACCAGAACCTGTTCCTCCGGAGACAAGAATATTCTTTCGGGCTTCAACCGAAGCCTCAAGAAATTCAGACATAGCAGGAGTTAAACTCCCTAACTTATCAGTCAAATCTTTCATAATCAGCCGCTGTTTGGCAAATTTCCTTATAGTAAGAGTAGGACCGGTTAAAGACAAAGGATGAATAATAGCATTTACCCTTGACCCGTCAGGAAGGCGGGCATCAACATAAGGAGATGATTCATCAATCCTTCTTCCTAAAGGGGCCAATACCCTCTCAATAATTATCTTTACCTGTTCATTGCCGGTAAACTTCTTGCTGGTTAGTTCAATCCGGCCGTGTCTTTCAACATAGATCCGGTCTTTATTATTAACCATTATTTCTGTAATAACCGGGTCTTTTATCAAGTCTTCCAACGGCCCTAATGCCAAAGCTTCGTCTATAATCTCTTTTGTCAGCTTGCGCCTGACTTCAAAAGAAGAGATGAAACTGCCAGTTTCTTCCTCCAGGAGATTAGCCACTATTTTCTCGGCATCTGCCTTCAAATGCCGAAACTTCTTCTGGTCTAAAGTCAGGACTTCTACCGGCAGGCGTTTTAATTCCATTTTTTCAATAAGGCGCTTATGGATACGCTTTTTTACCGCGATAATAAGATCCTCTTCTGTCTCTAAATCAACCTTCTCAGGCTTCTCAACCAACCCTAACTTAGTCCATAAATCAGGCTCGTCTGTAACCGATTTATCTTTGTTAACCCTTAATTCGGAAAGCTTTTTATGGGCTATATAAATATCTTCTTTATCTATCATGCCTGCCGCCATCTCATTTATAGCTATGCTCAATTTACTCTTGGGGCTGTCTTCTACAACAGGGGTTCCTTTATTTAAAGCTATTCCGGCGGCTCTGCCGTCAGAAGGTATTTGAGCAAAGATACCTCCGGGAAGCAGAATTTTCATCTCCTGCAGGCTTACTCCGCCTTTGCTTTCTGCCCGGTTGAGTATCAGCTTGACCATAGATAGAGGAAATCCTAAAGATTGGAAAGTATCTAATACCCATTGGGTCTGGTAAACAGATAAGATATCCGGGGTAACTACCAAAAATATTGAATTGGAATGGTCAAATATAGATATTGATATATCAGTCAAGTCTTTCCCCCCGTCTATAATTATGAAGTCATAATCAAAACTCTTTAACTTATTTAATATGCTTTCCACATACAGAGGCTTAAGGTGAGAAACTGTCTTTAAGGATAAAAGGGCGGGAATAAAAGATAAATTAGGATTAACCCTGCTGAAGAAAGAAGATATGATATCTTTGTTCTCTTTAACTTTATCCCACACCGAAACCAAATCTACCAAAGATTTCTTCGGTTCAAGGCCGGAAATCATTTTAGCCATATCCAAAGGCGCTTTCAAATCAAGGTCAATAAGCAGGACTTTCTTACCGCTTTTATATAGGCTTATCGCCGTATTTACAGCAAGAGTCGTCTTGCCTACACCGCCTTTATTACTGAAAAATGTAACTATTTTAGGAGCCATACAAAGGTAAGCTTAATTCAGTTTGTAAACTATCGGGATATCTATCCATATCTCCTTCTCATCTATTGATGAAGAGAAAGGGGGATATGGGCTTATATCTTTGGCTATTGTAATAGCCGCGTTATCAAAAATATTATAGCCGGAAGACTCAGCGACCCTTACAGTTAAAAGCCTGCCGTCAGAAGCTATATGCAGGCTGAGTTTCAACTTCCCCTGCCAACCGGCGATTTTCGCCGCAGACGGATACCTTAAAGCGCCGTCTATCTTAAGCTGGACCCTCTTGATATAATCAGTTAAAGGTAAAGGCACGCCTTCTTCTTTTTTTACCAGAGGCTTATAAGTAGAAGCTATTTGTTTCAATTCGGCTTTTTCCGGAGAATGCTTTATTATTTTAGGCACAAGGGATATCACCAATTCAGTCTGGTCATTCTGGTAATCTTTGGACCTGAATAATGCCCCCAAAATAGGGACACTGCTTAATCCGGGAACTTCTCTCAAATCATCCTTTGTTACCTTATCCTTAAGAAGCCCGGAAATAATCACTCCCTGCCCCTGCTTAAGCCGAAGCACCGTAGAAGCATTGCGGGTAGTAAAAGCTTTAATTGTTGTTCCGTCTGATCTTACATACTGGCCTTCGGTAGATAATTCTTTAACTTCGGTAGTCATAAATAACCTGATACCGTCATCTTTTTCTATAATAGGCTTTATATCTAATTTAATACCGTATTCTTTATATTCTACATTTTCGGCAACAGTAGCTCCGGTAGTTGAAGAAGTTACAGTAACCACAGGCACTTCCCCTCCTACCAGGAAATTTGCCTCTTCGCCTGACAGGCACAACAGCTTAGGGCGGGCGAGAATTTTGCCTTTACCTTGATTCTTACTGGCATAAATTTTTAAATCCAGAGAATTTCTGGTCCAGTCGACTATACGAAAAAGATTGCTGAAGGTTCCCGTGGCCGCGGGAGTAGTAAGATCCGTTAAAGCTGTGGATGAAGTCCCCGCTGTTCCCGGCCAGCCAAAGCCCAAAGCATCAGCGAAGCTTTTGGTAAGCTCCATTACCTCAACATCTACTTCCACCAAGTCTCTCTCCGGCTTTACCCGGAGAAAATTCTCTATGCTTGAAGAATAACTTTGAACAGCTTTATTAACCTGGTCCAAATCATCTTTAGAGATCTCTCCGCCTAATATCACTTTGCTGTTTAGGATATCCTTGGTGATTTTAACCCCTTCTATCCCCAGCCTTTTATAAATCAGAGTTCTCAGCTTACCGGATAAAACATCCAAATCTTCAGTTAAAACAGTAACTTCAAAAATGTTTTTCTGCCCAGCGCCGTTTCGAATCTCAACCTGAGTAAATCCTTCTTTTTTACCCAAAAACCGGACCCTGTCGGGATAAATTTTAACTATATCAATTATTCCCGGTTTCCTGATAAAAATCTGTTTAGGATTAGAAACCCTGACTGTAAAGGTTTCTCCAGTAGTTATCTGATAATCATTGCCGGCAAAAGAAAGACTTAAAAAGAAAAAAACAGATAGAGAAAAAAATACTCTCTTTATCATTTACTAACCTCAACAGATTCTTTTTCTGTGCCTTTGTAAACTTCCACCGTTGGCGGAGGAGGCGGAGGACGCAGAGGACGCAAATGTTTTATGCCTAAAATCTTCTCCTGTAAATCTTTCATAGTAACCGGCTTATTAGATTCTTCAACGCCAATATCTACTTTCGGCCTCAAGAGTATTTTTATCTTGCCAATTTCCATCGCGTAAGTAAGGAGTGACCCCTGTTCGGGCGATAAAGCTAAAGTTATTGTCCCGCTGGACTTTCGCGATGACGAAGAAGAAGCGCTCATAGCTCTTCCTACCGCTAAAATTAGGACTTTATGGAACATTGGGACAACTAATTTTCCTCCCGCGTCAGAAAACATCCCAATAATATCCACCTTGTTTCCCGGAGATATCATCCCGTTTATAGAAGAAACTTTATCCACAGAAATAGTCATCGCTCTCTTGCCTGAAGGAATCTTGTCAGCTAAGCTGGTTAATTCTCTGGGAAAAGAAACCAACGAGGCCGTTATCTGCTGTCCTTTGTAAATAGTTGTTCGGCTTAACTTCCCAATCACCGCGTCAACATAAGTAAACGCGCCGGCTTCAATTTTAGACGGAGGGAACTTTTGAGTCGTTACCATATCAGGAGATATCGAACGGCCTTTCTTTATGACCTCCCTGGCTATAACAATATCTTTAGCCCCTTTTTCGACTAAAAGGCGTTTAAGAGACATTTCTCTATCCCGCATAAACGAGAAAATCATTGAAACAGCTATTATTCCTAAAACCAGCGCCGCTATAATATAAATAAACCTTCTATTCATCCTATCTCAATAAATCCTCGTTAATCACCACATTCGCTTTTGACTTAGCTGAATTAACTAACTCTTCAACTTTTTTGTTTACTTTATCAACCTTAAGAACGTTTCTTATATCCTCCTTAATATCCGATAGAGGCGTAACCCTTCCTTCTTTTTTATCTTCTACTTTGACAATGTAATATTTCCCGTCTTCACCCTTAAACACACTAGAAAGCTCTCCTTTATCCAAAGCGGAAATTATCTCCCAAAACTTTTTAGGTTTATCCTTGCTGTAAGAAATATACCCTAAATCTCCGCCCTTATAGGCCGATTTAGCCCTTGAATACTGCTTAGCTAAAGAACTGACAGATTCTCCCTGCAGAATCCTTATGTATAACCCGTTAGCAGTATTCTTGTCATTAACTACTATCTCCCTTGCTCTTATCTCAGCGGGTTTCTTAAAATAATCCTTGTTCTGGTCATAAAAATTCTCAATTTCCACATCAGTAATATCTATATCTTTTGTCGCATCGCTGATAACCTTCTGGGCCAAGAGAGTTTGCTTATACTGGCTTAAAGCATTTATTACGTCTTTTTCTTTATCTAACCCTCTATCTTCTGCCAATTCAGCTAATAAAACTGTCCGGACTAATTCTTGAAGAACCTTGCTTTTAAAATCGTAGTCGTTAATATCCACTTTCTGCTGTTTTGCCAAGGGGGCTAATGCCTCCAGCCTTTTATCAAAATCATCTAATCCAATCCTCCAGCTATCTACCTGAGCTAACAGCGGCCCGTTAATAGTTTTAATGTCAGAAGTCTTGGCCTCTTTTTTGGAAGGCAGAATGTTCCGGCAAGAAACAAATGAGAAAAGAAATACTATCCCTAAAGATACTCCTATAATCAATTTCTTCATAATACACCTCCTTGTTAAAATTTTATACGCTGAGAGGATAAAAATCAAGCTTTTTATTTATCCTTTTCTTTTTTCTTCTACAAAGATACTCTTGCCAAAAGTTTTGGCGAGGCTTTTTAACTCCGCGCCAATACCGGCAACTTCTCCCACATGTTTGAAAGAACGGTTTTTATTGTCCACTATTCCTATCGCGATGGAACCTATGGCAAACTGTTTTTCCTTTCCGCTCCTGTCCTTACCTGTAATAAACCCTCTGCCTCTGTCGTCTTTTTCATAAAACAAAGGAACCCTCTCATCAAAACGGGTTATAATCTCCCTGGCTATATCTTTAGCATAATCAGGCAAAGTAACCGCCACAAAGTCATCTCCTCCGATATGGCCCACAAAATCATCCTCCTTCCCTTTTTTGTGAACAGCTTCAATAATAATACGGGCTGTTTCTTTTATTACCCTGTCTCCTTTTTCAAACCCGTAATAATCATTATAAGCCTTAAATTGGTTTAAGTCTAAATACAGGACCGCAAACTTTTCCTTCCGGGAAATCCTTGCCTCAATCTCATTGATAATAGAAACATTCCCCGGCAGGCGGGTTAAAGGGTTCGCGTCCAGATCCCGGGCAGAACGTTTTAAGACCATCTTTACCCTGGCAGATACTTCTTTGGGATCAAAAGGTTTTATTATATAATCGTCTGCGCCTGCCTCTAACCCTTCCACTTTATCCTGTGTTTCGCTCTTACCGGTAAGCATTATTATAGGAAGATGCAGGTAAAGGGGGTCATTTCTAATTTCGCGGCATACTTCTATCCCGTTTTTCACCGGCATTTTATAGTCTAAGATGACTAAAGAAGGTCCCTCTTCCTTAATAAGGAACAACCCCTCTTCTCCGTCAGAAGCTTCAATAACTTCGTATTCCTCTTCCAGCATACTCTTGAGAATATCCCTGATAAAGAGTTCATCGTCAACTATAAGAATCTTTTCTTTTTTCATAAAATAAATTATCGGCCGCTAACGCGCTTCCGAGGAAATACCCGGAACAGGCAGTCATCAGTTACCAGTACCTCTTCGCTCTTTGCTCTTCGCTCTTTGCTCTTTGCTCTTCGCTCTTTGCTCTTCGCCATTCACTACTTGTGCCCTACCGGCAGAGTAAATATAAAATCCGCGCCTTCACCCAGCCTGCTTTTAACTTTTATGTTCCCCTTATGGGCATTGATTATATTTTTAGCCAAAGATAAGCCTAACCCTGTCCCTTTAACTCCTTTTTTAACAGCGGCATCTGTACGGTAAAATTCTTTAAACACATTATCCAAATCTTCTGTCCGTATACCTATACCTTCGTCTTTAATATGCACAACTGCTTTTTCTCCGGAAAGAGAAGCTGTTATTATAATCTTTTTCCCTTCAGGGGTAAACTTCACAGCGTTGCTTAACAGATTGGTAATAACACGTTCCATAAGTTTCCTGTCAATATCCAAAATGAGTTTGTCCGGAAGGCCGTAACGCAATTCAATCTTCTTCCCGCTTATCTGGGGATAAAGGTTCTCCCCTACCCGCTTAATAATTTCTGATAAATTGGATTTCTGAAAAGATATTTCTATCCTTCCTGATTCAATCCTGGATATATCTAAAAGGTCATTGATCATATTGACCAAACTGTCTGACTGCTGATCTATCCTTTCTAACCGCAGTTTTACATCTTCGGGCATTTTGCCAAATTTCTCCTGCATCAAGAGAGAGGCATATCCTTTTATAGAAGTCAAAGGCGTCCTAAATTCATGGGATACCGCCGAAACAAATTCACTTTTCAGGCGGCTGCTTTTCTCTACTTCTTTTAAAGCTTTCTCCAAATCCATAGTCCTTTCTTTTATCTTATCTTCCAAAGACTTTTTAGAACTATACAATTCTTCAAACAGGCGGATATTATCCACTGCCTGGGCAATATGGGCAGAAAGAATCTCAACAATTTCTCTTGTTCCTTCAAAGAATTCCGTCTTAATATACCGGGCTAAAAGGACAAACCCCAGTATCCCCTCTTTTCCCTGGACAAGACTCAGGACAAAAGATTTAACGCCTAATTTGCTTCGGATATAATCATGAAAATGCTCAAAGCCTTCCGCAGAGAATCCGTCACCAACAATTCTCCTATCCGATAGAAAAGAGAGGATATCTTTTTTATTAGATAACTCCTCAAATTGAAACAGGTCTTCCGGCTGCCTGAGGCCTACCGCGGCCTTAAGGACAACCCTATCCCCTTCCTTTATAAATACAGCTAAAAGGTCAAACCCCAAATCATTGACGATGTTTTCGTTTATTTTAGAGAAAATTTCCTCTCCTAAATAGCGGTTAAGTATTTCAGACAGCCGCTGAAGGGCAAAGAGGCTCTTGATTTTTCTGTCAAGTTCTTCCTGAATATGGCTCAGCTCCAAATCCGTCTTTACTATAAGCCGGGCCTGCTCATCCATGGTATTTAAACTTCCGGTCAAATCATTTATCTTAGCATCTTTGTTTTTAACCTCCTCCATTTTTCTTAAAAGGAACAGCGCCAAGAAAATAATCAGCCCGAAGAATATGAAGATAATTGCCGAAGATATATTTGTGCCGAATATCAATTTTAACGCCTGCATTTAGCCGCTCCCTACCCCCAATAAAGAATAACTGTGTTCAAATATTGAATGCCCTAATTCCAGTTTGTCTAAAGATTCCACCCCCGAAGAGTAAAAAGACACTCCCCCGACAAGAGGGATATCTCCTAAGACTTCCTTCGCCGAGACAAGCTGGCGGGGATAACCTCTGCCGAAGAATTTATAGCGAAAAAATGAATCAAACAACAAAGCAATTTTTGAAGCAGAGTTATTTTTTTTTAAATTCTCAGCGGACTCTTTAAGGGTATTGGCCAAAGCTTCTTTCGTTGATATCATCAGCTTCAACTCATCAGAAGGTATGTTCTTCAAAAATACCAGTCCGCCTTCCTCTGTAACGCTTAAAGGCATAGCAATGCTGTACCTCGAAGCGCCTTTGGTTTTAAACCCCAGGGGATACCTTCTGCTTACCCGCGCAAAGTAATTATCAGAAGAAACTGCTTTTTCTCCAAAATAATGGCGGTAAAAATCCACCGCCGGTTTATTATTTATTTCCTCAACAATATTGTTTTTAAATGAAGTGGCTTCCCATCCTTTGCCCAGGGGGCTGAACCCTGATTTTACATCCAAATAAATACGGACGTCATCAAACAAGACAATGCCCGCAGAAACATTTGAAAAGATGTTTTCATTGTAGACGATGAACGGATTTGATAACTCCCGGCAGGAGAAAACATTTAAAAAGGGGAAATTCCTGCCTAACCCCCTCTCTATCCCGGAAGAAAAACTTTTTACAGAATCATAACTGAGAGCGGAAAAGAAAAGGCAAAACGATTTACGCCTGTATTTAGTTCCTCTTAACAGCCGCAAAATAAAGCGCTCTGAATCCTCGGATTCCGCGGTAACAGGAGTTATTCCGGAAACTATCTCCATACCGGAAAAGGCAATCACGGTAAGCCCGTATTCATAAATACTTCTATCTACAATCAACAACGGGCAGTGATACCCGACAACAGTCTTGGGATTAAGAACCCGCTTGACTTCGTATGCCAGGTTTTTTACTTTTTCCCGCGAGGCAGTAAACAAAATTAGACAAAGTTCTATCTTAGAAAAAGACACCTTTGACCTGATCTGTATACTGGCCTCTTTAACAGCCGTTTCTATATTCCTGTTCCGGCTGAACCCAAAAGCCGCATCTATATTTGCTATGTCTGCCATTTTTACCAAAATACTCTAAAACAACCGGCCTGTCAATAACTGAAATCAGGCAATTTTGATATCAGGCAATTTTGATATCAAGTATACGGGTTAAGTTAAAAGAGCGTTCTTCACCCTTCAAAAGGCAGCGTCCAACAAGAATATCGTTACCCTTCCACCTATCCATTTTTAAAGGAAAAACATCGTATTCAGCGACCTCATTTTTATATTGAGAGTAATACTTAATCCTTACTTTGAGCTTTGAAGATACAGCCTTCCTGATAAGTTTAATCCTGCTCGTATCGGCTTTATAATCCTCTTCCTTGTTTTTTCCAGAAGACGGGAATAACCCTTCTAAATCATATACGGATTTCTCCTCAAGAAAAGGCAGAAGTTCAATAAAAACCTGAGCCGCGGTATAAGCATCAGCATACCCCCTATGCGTATTCTCTGCCTGAACCCCTAAATAACCCGCGACAGATGAAAGGTTGAAACGAGATAAGTGAGGAATGAGCCTCCGGCATAAAGCCAAGATATCTACGAAAGGCAAAGATATTTTTCCCATACCGGCAGACTTAAGCTGGTAGTTAAAAAACCCTAAATCAAATTTGATATTGTAAGCTAAAAGACAACTGTCTTTTATAAAAGATAGGAACTTTGGAGCCGCATCTTCAAAACAGGGAGCTGATATGACATCTTTGGAAGTAATACCGTGAATACGCGTAACCTGAGAGGGAATATCTCTTTGAGGGTTAACCAGAGTTTCAAAAGAATCAGTTATTTCGGAATCCTTTATCCTGACTGCCCCGATTTCACAGATCCTGTCTCCCTTTTGAGGGTTCAATCCGGTAGTTTCAATATCAAAAACGACAAATTCCGCTTCTCTAATTAACATACTTCTAACGGCAAATGTATTGTTACGAGCCGGCGCGAGGCCGGCCCCCTGCTCAAAATCCTGATAATCCGCGGCCCAAAAAAAGACTATTTTACCCTGATTCCCGCAGGGACTTCTTTATCCGGAGATAAAAGGACAGGGCCTGACTCCGTAGAGGCGGCTAAAAGCATCCCCTGAGACTCTATCCCGCGAAGAGATTTAGGCTCTAAATTTACCAGGACAACTATACGCCTGCCTAAAAGCTCTTCCGGAGAATAAGTTTTTCTTATACCGGCAACCAACTGGATTTCCTTATCCCCCAAATCAACTTTAAGGACATAAAGCCTGTCAGCCGAAGGATGGATCTTCGCTTCTTTAATTATACCTGTCCTCAAATCCAATTTCGCGAATTCTTCAAAAGAAATGTTCATCTTATTCCCTCCCTTCCTGACCGTTAATCTTCCACCCTCTGTCTTAACCCAACAGATAAGCCAGTTACAAAAAACCGATATCACACACTTAACCCCGGATTTTTCACCGGTCCTTATTTAGAAATAGATATTACCCGAAAGGAAAGGAGTTGTCAAGGAAAGGGAAAAGGCAGTATGGGAGAGGAAAGAAACATAGTCCTCCCCCTTGAAGCCGAGGAAGAGTTCAGGTTAATTGGGGGCTGTCCCTAAATGAACTACCTCGCAGCAAGCTACGAGGTATCAAAAACTTTTCCAAAAAAGGAAACGCAGCAAGCTGCGGGGAATTAAACCATAGATCCTTCGACTCCCTTCAGTCGCTCAGGATCAATTCGG
>CAZSRG010000021.1:0-20042 GCA_964609315.1 uncultured Planctomycetia bacterium | reverse complement strand
TCTTAGCCTTCTTAGATAACGAAAGGCGTTTTTTGATGCTTTTAGTTGCCATTTTGTACCTCCCTTCCTTTTAAAACAAAAAACAGATGACTGAATACAGATAACCTCGTAAAGTCGCTTCACTTCCACGGGGCAGGCAGAAGACAGATAACAGAATACGAAAAGGCTAAAGCCTCTTTACCCCGTTAGAGAAAGCCGCCGCCCCGTTAGAAAAATTCTTTCTAACGGGGTTTGCTTAAGGCTGTTTTTGACCTAAATCAGTTATTTCTACTTCTATTGAGAAGTTTATTCTTTCTTCTATCTTGTGTATAAAAAAACAGCTTACCTGCTGCAGGTTTTTTTCAAATCCTGATTCGGATGATGAAACCGAATATATGGGAAATACTCTGACCCCCGCTTCTTTACAAAAAAACTTTATCCGGGATTGCTTAACTCTGTCAACTATTTCTAAGGTTTCCGCCCTATCTCTTTCTGTCTCTCTCTTGATTGGGACCCAATCCGAGCTGTCAATTCGTAAAAAAGAGTTATCCACAGCTAAAACGAAGATGTTAAATTCTACAGCAAAAAATTTATTTTGCAAAACTTTTTTGTCTTTAGCTGTGACTTCATAATCAACAGTGAATTTCGGCTCGCCGGCTTTAAGTGTTACGGTTTTTTTTATTTTTACCCCGTTAGAGAAAGATGCCGACAAAGCCGGTGGCGGGGAAAAAGGACGAAGTTCCCTAACGGGATTTACTTTTTCATTTTCGGCTTCCAGCCTGATTTTTATTTCCTCTAATTTGCGCCCAATTATATGGGTATAATTAGTATTAACAAAGCTAATTATGCTTTTATCTTCGGCAATTCTGTTTAAATCCGAAGTTTTCTCTATTAAATGGTCAATTAAACAGGTTTTGCGGTAATTATCATATATAAGGTAATTTTCTAACCCTTCTTCTTTATTTTTAACGATATCATGTATGCTGGCAGGTTCTTTTTGGGTTTGTTCTACGGTTTCTTTAATCTTTTGGTGGTAATTCTCTTCTCTTCGGGTAAAAGTGTTGACGAAATTGAAGTTTAATAGGTTTGAGCTTATTTCTTCTATACTTGCCCCTCTTTTTGGCGATAGACAGAGGGTTAAATGCTCGTTTTTTAGAACGATTTCTTCTTTTCCGTCAAAGTCAAAATCGGTTTGTTCTAAATTCAGATAGTTCTTTTTATTGTTTATAAGGGATTTCTCGGCTCTAATCAGGTTTTCGTATACAGCATTGCGGAGGTGGGAAAGATAAAATCCTCCAAAAACACCGTGCCAGTAAGCGCAGTTACACTGGCTTTTGAACAGGTTGGTAAAAGAGGCTTTATCCCGGCTGTAATCCTTGAATTTATTTATCTTTTTACTTACATTGAGCATACGTTTATGCATGTAGTTTATATCGGGGTATTTATGAAAGAAATTGCGGAAAAACCCGCCTCTTAAGAAGGGCGTGTATTCAGGCCCTTTTTTGTCAATATCAGACTTAGCTTCTTTAAATAAACGGTAAGCCTGAGGCAGTAATACCCATTCAGCCATTTCATCGTATGAAGCCGTCGGCAGGTAAATTATCCCTTCCGGAGAAAAGTTTTTAAGCGCCTTACTAAAGGTCAGAGTTTCTACCCAGTCAGAAGATTTTTCCAGAAGGAAGAAGAATTTCTTAAGCCATTCCTTTTTATATACCCAGTCATAAGTATGAGGCCAGAGGCCGAATTTTTCTCCATCATCTACTATAGTAAAGATCTTTCCGGGGAATCTTCCTTTTAGGTTTTTTAGGACTTTTTCAGTTTCGCTTATTTTTGAAAAAGGTATTTTGTAACGCAGGCGTTTGCTTATGGGAAATACATATATAGGCCTTGCCGAATCTTCGGTGTAATAGAATCCCGGTATGTCTTCTTCTGTTATGCCGGCATAACGAAAATGGGCGTCGTCAACTAAGGTAAATTTAAGCTTTGCCTTGTTAATTACCGATGATAGAGAGGGTTCCCATACGCGTTCAGCAAGCCACATTCCCTGAGGAGAGGCATCGAATTTATTTTTGAGAAAAGAATTCATAAGCTCTATCTGACGGAGCTGGTCGGGTTCGGGGATTGTTGAGATAACCGGTTCATAGTATCCTCCGCTTAGAAATTCAATCTGTTTTCTTTTATGAAGGGTTTTTAATATTTCGGCCAGTTCGGATTTGTTTTTCTCAAAAATCCAGTCTAACAATGGGCCGGTAAAATGGACGTTGCAGGATACTTTTGGGAATCCCGCCAGGGTTTTAAAGAAAGGCAGGTAAGATTCTTCATAGGCTTTGAGGAAAACCGAATCAAAGTTCCCCACCGGCTGGTGGTTATGGACTCCAAAAATAAGGTATAGTTTATCCATTTACCTTTTCCTCCGAATTCATCCCCTTAGAGAACGAGGTTCTCTAACGGGATTCACTTTATTTAAAAAGTCCCGGCTTAATAAACGGGAAATTTCGGATATGTATAATAAAAATATCCTCCTGAAGTCTCCGCTCCCGTCATTATAAGTGTTCCACCAGTTCCAGTCGCTTCCTTCAATTATACGCAGAAGGCGGACAGCTTCTTCTCTGTTTTCGTGAGGGATTGTTTTGTCTTCAAGAGTCTGTTTTATCTCTTCTAAGAGTTTCCAGTTGCGGTTGTTCTCAGCATTCCCCGCCCATACTCCGAAATCAGAGTTTATCCATGACCCCGGCCAAATCGGCTTATGGACGGATTTTATCTCTTTGTTTTTTAAGTATTCGGATATGGTTTGGGATTTTAGGCTTTTATCTTTCTCTAATTGTGAATATAAAGTTGTAAACAATCTTTTCGCGTTGTTCTCGTAGTATTCCCAGGCGTTCTCTCCGTCCATGGCAATCAATATATGCTTGTTTTTGTAAACCGATGACAGGAATTCATCTGTTTTTTTAAAATTGTTGATTATATCTTTTCCGGCATAAGTTAAATCCTGCCATGAATGGTAGACAAAACTTAAGGCGTTGGAAAGGTTTTTATCCCGAAATAAAAGGGTTAAATCTCTGAACTTATAAGGCTGGTGAATTATTTGACGGGAAGCTTTCCCTGATGTGAAATTCCTGTCGGTATATACAGTTTTTAGAAGGATGTCTTCGTCAGTAACTATCCAGTTGAATCCCGCTTTTTTATAAAGGCCGATAGTTTCTTCGCTCACGCTTCCTTCAGACGGCCAGGAACCCTGTATTTCGCGGGAGAAAATACCCTCAGCCCTCTTTTTTGCCTGCTCAATCTGCCATAAAGCGTCTTCAGGGTGCCTGAAACGCCTTTCAGGAATAGATAAGTATGGATAAGCTTTTAGGATGTCTGTATCGCAAAGCAGAGGGATAATCGGATGGTAATAGGGAGATACGCTTATCTCTATCCGGCCTGATTCCTGGAGTTCGCGGTATAGGGGTATGGTTTTTGCGATTATTTCCTGCTGTTTGTTGACTATATATTCTTTATCTTCTTCCGAGAAATATTTACCTTTTTTAAATAGCTGCCGGAGGTTTTTATCCTCTTCAATTGAAGTGAAATGGAACCATACAAGGTTAAAATAGACTTGAATATCAAAAATCTCTCTGTCAGTAAATGATTCCGGCCTGGAATTTAAGGATTTTTGGTAAAGTTTGGCGTATTGTTTGTAAGGAAGAATCATCTGCCTGGGGTTTACCCTGAAGAAGTTTGAGAGGATGAATTTTTTTTCTTTTTCTGAAAGGCCAGCAGGCTTCTTTAAAGAAAGCGTTAAAAAGGTGTCTTCCGGCTTGTTTTCGGCGTAATCAATTATCTGGTCTAAAAGGACAGGCGAGAAATTAAAATCAGCTTTTATTTTAGGATACCCGCTTAAAAGAGATAGAAAACCGAAATAATCTTTTACGGTATGAAGCCTTACCCAGGGCAGGAGGTATTTATTCTCATTAGGAGATTTATAGCAGGGCTGGTGCATATGCCATAGGAATAATACTGAGGTAGGTGTTTTTGACATAACAGCTCTTGATATTTACCTTTATGTGGAAAAGACCGAGTATGATATGTCAGGGAAAAGGTTATTATCTGATTCCAATTTCTCCAACTGTTTTGTATCCGGTTCAGCTTTCTTTAACTGGTAGTAAAGCGAGTAGAAATTCTGCAGATGTTCAATTACCCGTTTTTTCGCGTAACTGACAAAGGTTTGAGTCTTCATAATAAACGGCCAGTCGCTGGACTGGGCTAAAAGCAGTTCCCTGGCCATTTGATTGAGGACTCTTGTCCTGAGAGGTGATTCCGAAAGGCTGGTATTGGCAAGTTTGGCCATAGTTTCTGCCGCTCTGTGCAGGTGGGGGTATATCCAGTCATTATCCTGACATAACCAAACATCGCTGTACCCTTTCCATCCCCAGCTTGATCCCGCCGGCTCAATGACCTGGTTTTTGGGGTAGGTTTTTAGATATTGAGACGGGTTTATAAGCTTGAAAGTGTTTTGGTCGAAAGCTGTCTTGCGGATTAGAAAATTCAGCCAGTCTATTCCTTCAAACCACCAGTGCCCGAAAAGCTCGGCGTCATAAGGAGAAACAATTATCGGTTTCTTTCCCATTAAAGAATTCAGGTGTTCAATCTGTTTCTCTCTGTTAAACATAAAATTCCCGGCATGGTCCGAGGCTTTCTCTAAGGCGTTCTTAAAAACGTAAGGTTTTTTATCTTCGGAAGGGCCGGTAATCTTATGGTATTTTATCCCGGTAAAAATCCTGCTGCCGGTGGGAGATATATAAGGTTTTATGTAGTCGTAGTCTAAATCAAACCCTATGTCGCGGTAATATTCGCGGTAGTTGTAATCGCCGGGGTATCCTTCAACGGACGACCAGACATTTTTTGACGTTTCTACATCTCTGCCGAAAACTCCCACTTTATTCTTTGTCCAGTATCCGGAATAAACCCCGAACTTAGGCCGGGGCTTAGAAAATAGTATCCCGTGGCTTTCTAAAATGAAGTATTTTATTCCTTCATCTTTGAGAAATTTGTCAAGGCCTTCATAGTAGCCGCATTCGGGTATCCATATGCCTTTCGGGCTGGTTTCAAATATTCTTTGGTAAGTCCTTACGCCTACCCGTATTTGGGCTTTAACAGATTCTTCCTGGATATTCAGTAAAGGCAGGTAGCCGTGAGTCGCCGCGCAGGTGATTATCTCCAGCCCGCTTTTTTCCTGAAACAATTTGAAGGCGTTTAATATGTTTCCTCCCCAGGTGTTAAAAAACAGGTTCTTTGATTCAGAAAACCGGTGGTAATACATTAAAGCTGTTTCGTTAAAATTAGGCATAAACTTTGTCCGGGTGATTTCTTTCTCGGACAGCTCAATCATTTTGTTCAGGTATTTTTTGTATCTGCCGCGTAGAAGGTTGTCTTCCAACATGCTTGCTAAGGTGGGAGAAATGTTTATCGTCAGGTTAAAGGGGATGCTTTCTTTAATTAGGCCGTCTATCATAGCCAGAAGAGGCAGGTAAGTGTCGGTTATGGCTTCAAAAAGCCATCGTTCTTCAAGAAAATCTTCGTATTCAGGGTGGCGGACAAAGGGAAGGTGCGCGTGAAGAATGATGCTTAAATACCCCTTCTCCATCTTACTCACGGTTTCGTTTGACTGTCGGGGTTATAGTTATTCTGTCTTTTCCTGAAGAGGATACGGCAGTTACCGGAAAGTTAAACTTTCCTATTGGGAGGGAAAAACGGAAACTGAATGTCCCGTCTTTATTCAGGGAAACTTTACTGCCTTTCAGGGTAACTTTTGCCGAGGGTTCTGTTTTTCCGTAGATAATGAGGTCGGTTGCTACTTCCAGGAAGAATTCGCGGGGGATATTCCCCTTTTTTACCGGAGAAAAAGACTCAGAGCTTCCAAAAGAAGATATTTGTTTTTTAAAAATCTCCTGAAATTTTCTCCGTCTTTCCATGGAACTTTTGCCTAAATCATAGATGCCTAAGATTTTGAAATATTCGTCTTCGGGAACAACCCATTCTTCGTCTAATACCGGAGATATCCCGAATTTGTAACTGGAAACGGTATTTGAACGGGCTAAAAGATAAAAGCTGCCTTTTTTACTCAAAAATCCTATATCAATACAAAAAGAATGTCCGGGGTTCGCGGTGTTTATATACCAGTTTAAAGCTTCGCTGTTTATATTGATGTCAAAAAAATAGTTGGCTTTTGAACCGGTAAATTTTGTTATGCCGGTGATATCATATACGCGCAGAATTCTTTTTAGCTCTGCCTGCTCGTCTTTGGGTATTGAGGAAATAACTTCCTTTTCTTTCTTCGGAGAAATATCCCAGTAGGTATATACCCACCAGGGGTCTTTTACCATAGCGGTAATCCGGTCATCAAAATAACGCTCAGGCAGTTTAAACATTTCTGTCCGGGTATGTTCTTCAATCGCTGTCCCCATATTGAATTTGGCCCGGCTGAATTCAACTTGGGTTTCTAAAAGAGCGGTTGATTGTTTTGGCTTATTATGAGTTTTAAGGAGGGGCTTTTTTTTAACAGACTTCTTAAGAACAGGAGTTCTTGCCTTTGCCTTTAGTTTAGGAGGTTTCTTTACAGCTGTCCGTCTTGATGAAATTAGTTTTTTTATCGCGGATACGGGAGAAGAACGAAGTTTGCGGGATGATTTTTTTTTGCCGCCTGTTTTTTTAGATTTCATCTTCGCCTCCTTTATCTGCTGTTTTAAGAGCAGGTCTTTTGGAGATAGAGATTAGATAATATCACTCCGATAATCAGAAGTCAATCGAAAAAAGGCAGATTCGGCATTTTAACTCAGGCTCTTAATACGTCTTTCAGCCTTTGTATTTGTTCGTCTTTCCCTAAAACAATCAGGTTATCGTTAGGCTCAATAACAGTTGAAGAAGAAGGGTTGTATAGGAATCCGCTCTTTTTCTTAATTGCTACCACTAAAAGCCCTGTTTTTTGGGGTATCTGGGCTTTCTTAAGTTCCAGGTTCGCGAGTGAACTTCGTTTTGTTACAATAAGTTCTTCAAGCTTTAAGGATAACCCTTCCTGAGGAGTAGTGGTCATAACATCCAAAAAGGACAAGACCTCCGGCCTGAGAATCATTGACGCCATTCTCCTGCCTCCTATTATCTCGGGGAGGATTACGTTGTCTGCTCCGGCTTTCATAATTTTGTTCAAGGTGGTCTCTTCTTTTGCCAAGCTCATTATTTTTAATTTAGGGTTTAGGTTCCTGGCGCTTATTACCACAAACAGGTTTTCTTTATCTGTCCGCAGGCAGGAGATTAATCCTTTAGCCTTATCTATCTTCGCGGATTGAAGGAGTTCGTCTGATGTGGAATCTCCGATGATAAAGGGGTTATCTCCCAGGATTGATCCTGTGTCGGGAGGGAGCGTTTCTGAAAGAAGAATAAATTTCACTTTAGACCTTATGAATTCTTTAATTACTTCTTTGGCAACTGTATCCGCGCCGCAGATAATGTAATGATTAGTTAAAGACGCTATTTTCTTTTCCATTATTTTCCTCCTGGTAATAGATGAAAACTGGCCTTCAATGATAAAATTTCCAATGATTGTTACCGCGTAGGCAAAGATTCCCACTGAGTTTATAATCAAGAAAATAGTGAATATTTTTCCCAAAGGTGTAAGGTTGTGAATTTCATGAAATCCGACAGTAGAAATTGTTATAACTGTCATATAAAGGGAGTCAAGAACCCCCCATTTTTCTAAACGGACATACCCGCAGGTTCCTAAAATAATGAGCAGAATGAGAAGAAGAAGAGCTAACCTAATCTTTTTCATCTTTTTCTTCCTCAAACTTTTTAAGGATATTCTTAACTTCCATTTCTGTCTTTTCTATTTTATCCCTGCATATGCCGATGAGTTCGGTAGCCCGTTTTACTTTATGGGACAATTCGTCAACATCAATATTTTCGTCCTGCAGGCCGTCAACAATTTCCTGAAGTTCAGTAATAGCTTGCGAGTACCTAAATTCTTTCTTTGCCATTTTTTCTTTCTCCTTCTTATTGAGGCATTATCAAGAATACCTGTTACTTTTTTTCAAAAAGGATCTGCCTCTGGCAGAAAATCAATTATTTTATAAAGGACAGGTTACAAACCTGTCCCTACAGATATATTTATATTATTTTCATCTTTTTCCCATGCTTTAGGGTTATTTATGATATATTCGCGGATATTATTTAAAGATTTGTCATTCCGTATGATGTGGTCGTAAAAGGAGCGCTGCCATTCGAATTTATTTTTTGTTTTTATTGTTTTATTAATTTGTTTTGACGAGAATGTTTTGAAACCACGGATAATCTCTGATAATGAATGTAATTTATTTGTAGGGGAGGGTTTGTAACCCTCCCTTTTATTAACATTACCGATAATTAAGATGCCATGTATATGATTAGGCATAATAATATAGGTATCAATAGCGAGATTATTATAATGGTTGGGTATATCTCTCCAGCATTGTTGACATATTGCGCCGTACGAATTTATTATCATTTCATCATTTATAACATTTCCCAGCCATTTACTGCGCCCATTTGTACAGATCGTTACATAATAATAACCGTTTGACGTGTAATTATATTCTTTTAATCGATTATTTTTACGAAGGTTGGACATCTATCATTCCTCCACTTTGCTTATCACCTCGCCTTTATAAAGGACAGTTTTAATTATATCACCTTTTGTTAAATCGGAGGCATCTTTTAAGGCCTTTTGATTTTTAAAAGTAAGGCTGTATCCCCGTTTGAGGATATTCTTAGGATTCAATAAAGCTGTTTTATCTTCTATGACGGTAAGGATTTTATTCTGGGCTGAGACGGCCGATTTTATATTCTCAGCGAGTTTCTTTTGGTATTCTCTAAGAAAATCCCCGCGCAGTTTTGTTATCTGCGTAGATTTGGATATTATCAGGGTTTTGCTCTCAGTTAAAATCTCGCGGTGCTTTGAAAAATAGGAATGGACGGAATTAAGGATTCTTCCGGCAGTCATCTCTAACTCCTGAGAATTTCCGCTAAGAAGCATTTCCGCTTTCCGGCTGATTGTCTCAAAGGCTGAAGTTAAAGAACCGGAATAATCGCGGACTTTCTCAGCTATATGCTGAGCTAATTTAGTAGGGGTCTTAAAATGAGCATTACTGGCAAGTTCGGTTATAGAAAGGTTTATTTCATGTCCTATAGCTGAAAGAACAGGAAATCTGCTTTCGGATATCTCTACGGCAATAGGTTTAGAATCAAACGCGCTTAAATCAGAAGTTGACCCTCCTCCTCTGGTTATCGCTACCAAATCTAAATCATGGGAGTTGAATATCTTTAACGCCTTTACAATTTCTTTTTCTGCCAGGCTTCCCTGCATACGGCAGTCTATAAGGAAGACTTTAAACCCGAACCCGCTTTTTTTCAGTTCGCTGATAAAATCGTGATACGCGGCGGAGTTGTAGGAAGTTATAAGCCCTATATTCAGAGGGACCAGAGACGCAGGCCTTTGTTTGTTCTTTTCCAATACCCCTTTTCTTTTCAATTCTTCGATTATTTTCTGACGGGTTTGGGCAATCTTTCCCAGGGTATAGGCGGGGTCTATATCATGGACGATGAGGCTTAATCTCCCGCTTTTAGGGTAGAAATCAACTTTACAGAGAAGCCTCACTTCAATATCTTTTTTTAAAGACGGGGAGATGTTATTCTCTTTTAGTTTTACTTCTACTTTGAAACGGATGCTTTCAAACAAAGCCGCCGGTATCTGAGCCAGTATTTCGTTCTTTTCATGGTGTTTTTGCGCTAAATTAAAGTAGATATGCTTCTTTGTCCCGAAGGGTATCCTTAAATCCTGAATTTCCCCGCATACCCAGATATCTCCCGGGAACTCCAAAGACAGGGCTTGTTTTATCGCCTGATTAAGTTCAACTATTGTGTAAGTTTTATTTGTATTTGAAAAGTCGTTCATAACAGAGATATTATACCATACTCAGATAATTGTCAAATGTTGGGGTTTTATAAGGGTTATCTATAAAGGAGTAACGGACACAATTTCTAATCCTTGAGGGATCTGACTGGAGAATTTTTCTTTGAATTCTTCGGGAGGAACTAAAGTTTCAAAGTAGAAAATAATGTTGAGAATCCCCTTTTTTCCAAGTTTCAATGCTTCGCCCATATTTATTTTAGGGTGAGGGTTAAATCCGTTGGTGTATAGGATGGGCAGGCCTGATCTGCGCAATGCCCGGATAAACAGCCGGAAAATATCAAGCTGGGAAAAATATACAGCATCCCCGGATTTTTTTATTTCTGTCTTTAGGGCGTATTTGTTATTCATTCTTTACCTTTTTCTACGGCCAAAGGGTGCCGCCATTTCTATATGTTTCGGCAGGGTCCTGCTTGTTTGGGTGTAGATATCTAAATCAAGCCCTAATTCTTCAGCTTCTTTCTGCCAAATATCCGGATTTATCCAGTCAAGGTCCGATAAAAGAGTTTTGTTGAATATCCTTTCGATTAGAGGCGCGATTGTTCTGTCTGACCGCGAAAGGACTGTTTCTAAATAAGATTTGCTGTAATTCGAGAAATTTATCTTTATATTCTTATTTCTTGAGATGCGCCCGCGGAGTAAAGAGCGTTTCTTAGAAAAGCTTTCTAAACTAATAAGCCGGTGTTCCTGAAATTCGCTGAAAGGTTTAGGGATGAAACAGGAAACAGTTGTGTTTATTTTAGGGTTATGGCCTTTTTCTTTTTTGTAATGGTAAGCCATGTTTTCTACGATATCCCCTATTCCTAAAATGTCTTCTTCTGTCTCATTGGGTAATCCTGCCATAAAGTACATTTTGAAATGGGTGTAGTTCAATTTGGCGGCGGCTTTCGCGGTTTGGTAACAATCAGAAAGGCTGATATTTTTTCCCAAAGATTCTCTCAGCCTGTCATTGGCGGTTTCTAAAGCTAAGGTTATGCCGGGTTTTCCGTTAAAATTGAGCAGTTCAAGTATTTCAATGGCTTTCATAGAAGGCTTTAGAGAAGGAATGGAAATTCCTATCTTTTTTTTTCTCAGATAGGGAAGGATTTCGGTTATTAATTCTTTAAGTTTGGAGTAATCTATTACCGATAACCCGGTTAAAGATATAGTCTCGTATCCGGTTGAGTCAAAAAGCTGTTTAATAGAAGTTATTATCTTTGCCTTCTTCTTTTCTCTGTAAGGATAGTATATTGAACGGGCCTGGCAGAACTTGCAGGTGTTGGGGCATCCTCTTTGTATTTCTACCTGCGCGCGGTCAAAGACTATAGGAATATAGGGGACTATCCATTTATCGGGGTAGAAACTCCGGTTTAGGTCTTTAACATAAGCCCGTTTAGGACGTTGAGGGCTTTCTTTTCCTGCAGGTTTTAAAGTATGGTTATCGTTGTAGTATAACCCCGGCAAATATATTCCTTCTATTCCTGAGAGAGAAAGCAGAGTATCTTTTTTAGAAAGCCCTTTGCTCTTTATCAAAGTTTTGACAATTTTTTCCGCCTGTTCTTCAAATTCCCCGAGAAAAAAAATATCCGTAAAATCAGACAGAGGCTCAGGATTGTTCAGGCCTCCTATAAAGACTAAAGGAGTATCCCGTTCTTTGCTTTTAAGAGGGATTCCTCCCAAATAGAGCATTTTGAGGAAGTTTATAAAGTTAAGTTCGTAATTTATAGAGAATGCCGTTATGTCAAAGTCCTTAAGGGGAGTTTTTGTCTCTAAAGAAAACAGGGGCTTTTTTTCTTTAAAGAGGTATTTTTCTAAATCTTCACCGGGGAGGAAACATCTTTCACAGGATACTTCAGGCAGGCTGTTTAGAAGGTGGTAAACAATGAGAAATCCCAAACTGCTCATACCAATTTCGTACATCTGAGGGAAACAGAGGCAGATCTTTAATTTGCTTCTTGAGTAATGTTTTGTGTCTAAGTTCCATTCTTTTCCTAAATACCTTGCCGGCCGCTGAAAGTCTAAGAGGTTAAGATCTGTATTTTTGTCTGCCATTATTTTCTAAAGCTCTAAACTTTTCAGCCATAGGCTGATTCTAAATAAACCTTGTAACGGGCGGACACAAAGTCCGCCCCTACCGCCTATCCCTCTTTTTCTCCGCGCTTCTAAATTCTGACCAAATCCTAAATCCTAATTTCTAAATCCTAAACAAATTCTAAACCCTAATTTCAAATGTTCTAAACTTTATTTTGGATTTTGGGTTTTCTTCATTTTGAGTTTGTTTAGCCTGCCTTCGCCAAGGCTTCCCCCTGCTTCCCTCGGCTCCGCCGAGAGGCGAGCGGCAGGCAGGATCCAAATCAAAAAACTCAAAGATAAATAAAATATTAATAAATTTAAGCTTTAAATTATACTGTTTTGAGTTTTGGGTTTTCTTTACTTTGAGTTTATTTAGGGTTTTGGATTTAGGATTTAGTATTTTCTCCTTAAGTTATTCCTGATGCTTTAAAATGTTTACAATTATACCGATTAGCATAAACCCGATTAGGGTAAACGAACCGCCGTAGCTCAAAAAAGGCAAAGGCAGGCCTACAACCGGTATCATGCCCATAACCATAGCTGTATTAATTATTACGTGAGTAAAAAGCAAAGAGAATATCCCTAAACTGAGAGTATAGGAATAGCTGTCTTTTGATGACTCGGCTGTACGCAGGATTATTCTTAAAAGGAAGTAATATATGGATAAAAGGATAAGACAGCCTAAAAACCCCCATTCTTCGGCAAATACGGTAAATATAAAGTCCGTATGCCTGGCGGGGAGGAAATTCAGCTGGTTTTGCGTCCCGGAAAGGAATCCTCTGCCGAAGATTTCCCCTGAGCCGATAGCTATTTTTGACTGTATAATAGTGTAGCCTGTGCCTAAAGGGTCGGAATTAGGGTTTAAAAACACTAATAACCTGGCCTTTTGGTAATCTTTTAGCAAAAACCATCCGGCAGGAATAGTTAAGCAGATAATCATTATGAAAAAGATAAGATTTCGTTTTCTTACTCCTTTGCCTATGAGCATTAAGAAATAGACAAAGATTGTAACTAAAGCTGTGCCTAAATCCGGCTGAATAAAAATTAATAAAGCGATGACGCTGACAGGAATAAAGGGGGCTATTATTTCCCGCCGGAAACTTCCTTGGGAGTTTCCGGGTAGATATTTCTGCTGAGACAGTTTCCTGCTTAAAATGAGCAGGACAGCTAATTTGGCAAATTCCGAGGGCTGAAAAGTTATGCCGAGTATCTGTATCCAGCGCTGGGCGCCCATATGCATTTTGCCTGAAATTATTACCGCTGTCAGGAATAAAGCCGCCGCCGCGTAGACCCACCAGGATAAGTCATAAAATACCCGGTAATTCATAAAGGAAATTACCAAAATCAGTATCCAGCCTATTATGTCCCAGATCACCTGTTTTATGAATAAAGATTGGTTTATTAATACCCCGTCCTGGTGGAGAGAGCTGTAAAGGGATAATAAGCCGATTATGTTTAAACAGAATAACAGCGACAGGAGAAAGAATATCCGTTTTTTCATTGTTCTGTTATAATCCCTTTCTCTTTCAAATCATTCAAGAACCTATAGGCTGCTTTACAGGCTTGATAACTTGACCCCGCGTGCTCAAGAATTACGGTTATTACATACTTGGGCTTTTTGTAAGGGAAGAAACCCGAAAACCAGCCGTGCGCTGATTTGCTTTTTACCTGGGGAGTCCCTGTTTTACCGGCAATACGCAGGTTAAGCTGTTCTAAAATATGGGCGGTTCCGGTTTCGTCTTCTACCGCCTGCCGAAGTCCTTGATTAACGATTTCAATGTCTTTCATTTTCAGGCCGGTTAATTCTTTTTTCCTCAGGGGGATTTCAATATCCCCTATTTGTTTTACTAAATAGGGCTGGATAAGGTATCCTTTATTGGCAAATACGCACATCATTATAGCTGTTTGTATAGGAGTGGTTAAGAAATATCCCTGCCCTATTGCAAAGTTTATGGTATCTCCGGTGTACCATTTTTGCCTTAATTTTTTTTGTTTCCATTGAGGTGAAGGGACCAACCCTTTCTTTTCAAAAGGGAGGTCAATTCCGGTAAGCCTGCCGAAACCTAAGGCTTTCGCGTAATAAGCAATCTTTTTCCCTCCTATCCTAATTCCTAAGTTATAGAAAAATACGTTACAGGAATGGGTCAAGGCTTCAATTAGGTTCTGCCAGCCGTGGGTATGCGAACATTTAAATACCGCGTCTTTAATTTTGAAATACCCCGGACAGAAGAATCGCGTGTTCTTGGATATGGATCCTTCTTCCAGCGCGGCAATGGTAATTACCGGTTTGAATACCGATCCTAAAGGGTATTCCGCCTGTATAGCGCGGTTCAGTAACGGTTTTCTCCGGCTTTGAGATAGTTTTCTGAAATATTCTTTTGAGTCTAAGAATAAATCAGAGTTGAAAGAAGGCTTGTTAGCCATGGCGATTATTCTTCCGGTTTCGGCCTCTATTAGAATAATGCTTCCCTGAAACTTTCCTAATGCCTGATAAGCTGAATTCTGTATCTGGGAGTTTATAGTGAGGTAAATATTCTTGCCCGGCAGGGGAGGCTTCTCACTGAGAATCCCTATCCGGTTTCCGTAAGCGTCAACTTCAATCTGGGTTCCTCCGGATGTGCCGCGTAAATAACTGTTGTATGACTTTTCTATGCCTGAATAACCGGATTCTTCTGTAAGATGATAGCCGTATTTCTTAAGAAATAGATCTTTCCCTGAAAGCTTGCGCGTATATCCTATTATATGGGCAAAGCTGTAAGGATAGACGGTGCGGCGTTTAGGGGTTAACCTAACTATGAGCTGGGGAATGTTTGCTTCTTCAAGCCTGATTATTTTTTCTCTATCGTCTGTAATGAATATGGGAGTGGGAATAAAAGGAGCTAAAAAGTTCTTTCTGAAATTTGTAGAGAGGACTTTTGTTTCTATTCCGGTGATATCCGATATTTTCTTAAAGGTTTTGTTTTTTTCTTTGGAATTAAACAGGCATATATTGAAATTCAGTTTATTTTCAACAAGCGGTTTTCCATTGGTATCGTATATCAACCCCCGGGGTGCATCAACCGGAATTAAACGGATAAAATTTGATTTGGCCCGCGTTAAGAAATTGTTTCCGTTGACGGCCTGATAGTAAAAAAGGCCTGATATGATTATAGCGAAAGCGGCTGTTTGTATTTTCTTTATTGTTGGAAGCATAACTAATTTATTTCCGGACGCGTTTTGGAAAACAATCCGGGTTTTAATAAGAAGTAAAGAAAAATTCCTGCCGTCAAATTCTTTCCTGTTAAAATGAAAAAGTTCTTAAGGCTGAACGAATGCAGGGCAAGAAGCAGGGTGGTGATATAAACAATTAGTAAAAGAACGCAAATTAAAGAATATCTTAGGTAATTCAGGGAGAAAAAAGAAGATAGTCTTATTGCCATTGCCGGCAGGAAAAGGTAGCTTAAGGAAACCGTGATTGAAAACCCGCGGTTAAGAGAAAAAAGCAGTATCAGTATGGACAGAGAAAAGACCAGGGATTTGTAAAAATTCAGGAAATAACCCGTAAGCAGAAGGCCCAGAAATAAAAAGTCTATCCCTGACAGAAAAGAAGAGTTTATCTGCTGGAGAAGAAAAAGAAAGAAAATAACGGCAGTTTGTTTAGGCAGGTTGTACATTCGCGGCCGCGAAACCGCGGCTTTTAGGCCGCGGCTGGAAAATGGCCGCTCAGTATTTCGCTTAAAAAAACCACGGAGTTTAACCGGTGAAGCTTCATTTTTAATGTTCATTGTATATGCCTAATGCCCGAGAACTAAATAATCGCGTTTAGGGGGTTGGATTCATTTTATCAGCACAAAGACTTCGTTAATAGAGCTGATTTTAGCCGAAAGTTTCACAAAAACATTCTGAGTCAATTCCCCTTTTATCTTGTTAATATAGCTTATCTTTCCCACAGATATCGGCATATAAGCCGATTCTTTTTTTAAGACAAATACTTCGTTTCCTCTATCTATCTCCGCGTCATAAGGGATATAGAGGAGTTTAGCTCCTTCAAAAAGAGCTCCGGCAAGAATGGTATTTATTTTCCCGCAGGTTACCGCTATCTTAAAGTTCGGGTCAGAGGATAAACGTACCCATGAATCAGAAGGATTCACTTTTATAATTTTACCCACCAGGTTCCCTTCAGGGCTGATTACTAAATTTCCTGTTTTAATCCCCGAATCCCTGCCTCTATTTATGCGAATTTGCTGTTCAGTCTGCCAAGGTGATTTTATCAGGACTGATGCCGCTGTTATCTTAGCGGAATACTTTTGTTTTAACCTCAGCATCTTTTTTAGAGCGGAGTTTTCCTGAGAAAGATTTTCATAGTTCGCGAGGCGGGATTTGAGAGTTATTATTTCAGCTTTTAGGTTTAGATTTTCTTTCTTTAGTGAGGTTAGAGTTTTCCTGTTTCGGAAATATCCGTATTGAAGGAAAAATATCCTCAGCAGGCCGGACAGCCCGGATGTAATAATAAATAATGCTGTTATTACAACAGGGATAAAGTATAGTTTTTGAAATTTATGATATGGAGGCAAGAGAAATCTTTTTTAGATAGCGTATTTCTTCTAAGACCTTTCCTGTTCCTAAAGCTACAGCCGTTAAAGCATCTTCGGCCACAAGAACCGGCAGGCCTGTTTCGTCGGCAATAAGTTTGTCCAGCCCTTTTAACAATGACCCTCCCCCGCACATTACTATCCCCCGTTCAATTAAATCAGCGGCTAATTCGGGAGGGGTGCGTTCCAATGTGACTTTGGTTGATTCAACAATTGATTTTACCGGTATTTCTAAGGCTTTTCTTATCTCTTCGGAATTCACAGAGATAAGTTTAGGCAAACCGGTAATCAAGTCGCGGCCTTTTACTTCTACATCAACCTCTTTTTCTAAAGGATAAGCAGAGCCTATCTCTATCTTTATGTTTTCAGAAGTCCTTTCTCCAATCATAAGGTTATAGCTCTTTTTCATATATTCAATTACAGCTCCGTCCATTTCGTCGCCTCCTATGCGGATACATTGCGAATAGACTATACCGGCTAAAGATATAACAGCGATTTCAGTTGTTCCTCCTCCGATGTCAATAACCATATTTCCCTGAGGTTCTTCAATAGATAAACCTACGCCTATTGCCGCCGCTATTGGTTCTTCAATTAGAAAAACTTCGCGGGCACCCGCGCGGTAAGCAGAATCTTTGACAGCCCGGCGTTCTACTTCAGTTATTCCTGAAGGAATAGATATTATCATCCGCGGGCGGAACTGGAGCAGGCCTCTTTTAGGCTGGACTTTTTTTATGAAATAACGCAGCATACTTTCAGTTACTTCGAAATCAGCAATAACCCCGTCTTTTAAAGGGCGGACGGCAATAATGCTTCCCGGTGTCTTGCCTAACATACGTTTGGCTTCCTGTCCTACAGCTAAGACATTATGGCTGCCTTTTTGTATCGCCACTACCGAGGGTTCGCTGAGAATGATTCCTTCTCCCCGCGAATAGACAAGGGTTGTTGCTGTTCCCAAGTCAATACCTATATCGTTGGAAAAGAAACTTTTGAACCTCTGAATATTGTCTTTTAAAGTTTGTAAATATCCCATTTCTTTAACATTTAGACACAATAAATAATAACAAACAAGTATATCCTTGTCAAATGAAAAGGAGCCAAATTTTTCAGGGGAAATACCGGCAAAAGTTGTCCGCAAATTGTAGATCAGGACATCTTTGTAACCTGTTTGGATAAACCCCGTTAGAGAACGGAGCGCTCTAACGGGGCTTACCGGTTCTGCTTTTCTAATAGCTTTTATTGAGCAAAGAAAAGGATATAAAGAAGAGGTTGATCTTCCTGCATAAAAAAAGACTAATAAATACTTGACAAATCCGTCCTTCTCCGATATAAATAGCTTGTTGGATTTTTATTAAGGGTGCTTTAACGAAAGGGGGAAGTATGAATAAAGCCCAGTTAGTGGCTGTTGTAGCCGAAAAGACTGAGACTAAAAAGCAGGCTCAGGACATAGTTGATTTGATTTTGGATTCAGTGAAAGAAAGCCTTAAGAAAAGAGAACAGGTTGCTATTTCCGGTTTTGGAACATTTAAGATTAAGGAAACTAAGGCGAGAATGGGCCGTAATCCTAAAACAGGAGAATCAATACAGATTTCGGCTAAGAAGAAAGTAGCTTTCAGAGTATCAAAGGAGTTGAAAGAATCTATTCTCTAGAATAAAAATCAGAAACGTTTAAAAAATTCCCTCTTGCTTTAAAAAGTAAGAGGGAATTTTTTCAGAGGGGAACATTATGGGCCAGATATATTTAACACAGCAGGGTTATGATAAACTTCTCCATGAGATGGAATATCTCCGCAATGTGAAAAGGAGAGAAATTTCTAAACGTATTGAAGAAGCCCGCGCGATGGGAGATTTATCAGAGAATGCCGAATACGACGCGGCAAAAGACGCCCAAGCCCGGGTTGAAGGAAGAATTATTGAGTTGCAGGATAAATTGTCACGGGCGGTGATAATATCTAAATCAGAAGTCAACCTTGAGAAAGTAAGTATTGGGACAAAAGTAACCCTCAAGGATTTAAACAGCGGGGGGCTTTTAGATTATACTATAATGAGCGATGAAGAGGCTGATTTCAGCCGTTCTGAAATAGGGGTAAGTTCTCCGATTGCCCGGGGATTATTAGGAAAGAAGGAATCCGATACCGTTGAAATTACTGTGCCTAAAGGAATATTGAAATACCAGATACTAAAGATTGCCCTGCCCTAACCACTCGTCAGGCCACAGAATACGTGGAACAGTCCGTAGTTGACAAGTATACACACATCGTGAACTTGATAAAAACTCTAAGCGCTAAATCCAAAACTCTAAATAAACTCAAAACTCAAAATTCAAATGTTCAAAACTGATTTCTTTCTAATGAGTTATAGATAATGTTTTGGGGGGTAATCATTTTGATTTTGCCTTCCCGCCGAAGTTTCGGCTCAGGCAGAGATTTGTTTAGGAATTTAGAATTTACTATATCTATATAGCCATTTGCTCTTTGCTATTATCCATTTGCCATTCGCGCTTAACCTTTTTTATCCCACCCCGGGAGTGGTTACGAAAACATTCGCTGTTTGCCATTAGCCATTCGCTATTGGGGTTAGGTACCGATTTTCAGAGAGGAAAAGAGCTTTGCTATCAAGGCTTTTACTGAGGCAATAGCTAAGGCGCTGGTTTTGGGGTTCTTTTTTGAAGGCAGGTTTTCTACTTTAACCTCTATCTTTCCGATAGATGATTCTAAAATTATTTCATGAATATTTTTGCTTTGGCCGGGGACAACTTTAATGGCAACTGTCATTTTCTTAAACTGCGATGCCAAAAAAAGAATAGAAGATACGTTTATGTTTTTTGGAAAATATTTTACTGCCTTTTGAGGAGGCCCCTTAAATACAAGAAGCGGCTTGGTCAGTTTCTCTAAGTCAATTTTTCTCCTTTCTAAGTAAGCTGTCTCTTTCAATCCTTTTGGAGGCTTTGAAGTTAAAAGAGTTAGTTTTTTTATTCCTTCCCGGGCAAAGGCTAATATTCCGTCTATTCCGCAGACAGCTCCTGAAGGGATATATACCTTTACTCCTTTTTTCTTCAGTTTATTTAATAATACGGTTTCATTCATTAGACCGCCGGAGCTGAGGATAATGATGTCTTTTCTATACCGGCAGGCTTTTTCCAAAACAGGGCGGACAGCTTTTGTAGACGCGGTTTCGATCACCAGGTCGGAATTCTTAAACAGCACAGAGAGGCTTTCCGCGTGCCTGGGCTTTAAATTCTTTAAGCAGTTTTTAAGCTTTTCTTCCTTTCTATGATCAGTATCAAAAAGGTATTTCAGGGAAACTTTTTCAGGAAATCTTTTGTCTAAAAACTTGCCGGTTGCCGTCCCGATTGCCCCGCATCCTATTATGCTTAAGTTTGTCCGTTTACTCATATGCTTCTCCTTAACTCAATGAGACTTAGACTTTTTCGAAGAAAAAGTCTATAGCCGAATTGATCCTGA
>CAZSRG010000020.1:0-21223 GCA_964609315.1 uncultured Planctomycetia bacterium | reverse complement strand
ACTACCAGGGTATCTAATCCTGTTTGCTCCCCTAGCTTTCGTCCCTGAGCGTCAGAAATAAGCCAGAAAGCCGCCTTCGCCACTGGCGTTCCTGCCGATATCCACAGATTTCACCCTTACACCGGCAGTTCCGCTTTCCTCTCTTACCCTCTAGCTAAGCAGTATAAGAAGCAATTTTCCGGTTAAGCCGGAAGATTTCACCTCTTACTTACTTAGCCGCCTGCGGACCCTTTACACCCAGTAATACCGAGTAACGCTAGCCACCTCCGTATTACCGCGGCTGCTGGCACGGAGTTAGCCGTGACTTATTCGTCAGGTAACGTCAACGCCGGCAGTTATTCGCCGCCGGTTTTTCTTCCCTGACAAAAGGGGTTTACAATCCGAAAATCTTCATCCCCCACGCGGCGTCGCATCCTCACCCTTTCGGGCATTGGGAAATATTCTCGACTGCAGCCTCCCGTAGGAGTCCGGGCAGTGTCTCAGTCCCGGTGTGGCTGGCCACACACTAATGCCAGCTACTCGTCATCGCCTTGGTAGGCCATTACCCTGCCAACAAGCTGATAAGACGCGGGCCTCTCATAAGACAGCAGCATTCCGATAAATCGGACTAAGCCGCCTTTCCCCTTGACATCAAAGATGTCAAGGGTGTACGAGGTATTACCTCCGATTTCTCAAAGCTATCCCTCATCTTAAGATAAATCACCCACGCGTTACGCACCCTTTTGCCGCTATCCTAAGAAACTAGCTGTCATCCATTACTTCCATCCCGATTACTCGGGACTTCCGCAATTTCAAACAGTTCATTATTTAGGATCGCTCGACTTGCATGCCTAATCCACGCCGCCAGCGTTCACTCTGAGCCAGGATCAAACCCTCCAAAAGGCCATTTTAATTCAAAGAACTTAGGTTGATCCGTTAACCATAGAATAAAAGAAGCACCCCGAAAGATGCTTCTTTTGCAAATTTCTCAATTCCAAAAAAGGAAGTATTATTTAACTAACCCCTTCGACAAACCTTGGCTTAAAAGCTAAGCTTTACTCAGGACTACCCCTAAATAATAGCCTTTATCTCCACCATCAATGGCGGAATCTGAACGCCGCCAAAGTATCAAATTACAAAAAATCCCTGCAATCTCCTTTTAGAGATAGCCACAAATATATCATAGCCTCAATACCTTGTCAAGGGCATTTATAAAAAAGTTCAGCGAGAGGATTTAACCTTGTCCCACCGCGTAGGTGAGAAAGGATTTTAGGCAACTGTTATTTTGAAAAAGAGTTTTCTCCCTATCCTTAATATTCCGGGCTTATTGATAGCGTGTTTTTCAGAAGTTATTTTCTCTCCGGCAAATTCTACCGCTCCCTGCTTGAGAAGCCTGCGCATTTCGTTCTTTGATTTAACAGCTTTGAAATCCACAAGGGCTGATAGAATAAGCTTACCTTTTTTAACCTTAATCTCAGGAAAATCGCTTTCTTCAAGATTTTTCTTAGAAAAGATTTTCTCAAAATCCTTTTGTTCTTTATCTGCCGTATTTTTATCATAGAACCAGCAGATAAAAGTATGGGCTAACTTCTTCTTTGCTTCTTTTGGATGCATGCTCTTAATACTGCCTAAATCATAATCAGTCAGCAAATCATAATAATGATACATCATCTCATCTGATAAAGACATAGTTTTTCCGTAAATATCCCTGGGGCATTCATCAATGCCTATATAATTGTTTGAAGATTTTGACATTTTGTCCTTTCCGTCAAGGCCTATCAACAAAGGCAGGGTAATCACTGCCTGAGGATGTTTTCCAAAGTATTCCTGTATGTGCCTGCCGGCAATGAGATTAAATTTCTGGTCATTCCCTCCTAACTCAACATCAGCTTCTATCTCTACAGAATCATAACCCTGAAGAAGCGGATAAAGAAATTCCAAAGTCGTTATCGGCAAATGGTTCTTCATTCTCTCAGAGAAATCATCTCTTTCCAAAAGACGGGCAACAGTATAACTCCTCAAAATTGGGATCAACTCTTCTATCTTCATTTTATCAAACCATTTGCTGTTAAAAACAACCTTAGTTTTATCTCTGTCCAGTATTTTAAAGGCCTGGCCGGTATAAGTCTCGGCGTTATCTTTTATTGCCTCTTCGCTTAAAACCGGCCTCAGTTCGTTTTTTCCGCTGGGGTCGCCTATCCGGGCGGTGAAATCGCCCACCAGGAAATAAACTATATGCCCCAAATCCTGGAAAAGCCTCAGTTTTTTTAAAAGGACAACATGACCTAAATGAATATCTTTTGCGGTAGGGTCGAACCCTGTTTTTATTTTAAGAGGGATGTTCGTACGTAAAGACCTGGATATTTTAAAGGAAAGTTCTTTTTCAGATATTATCTCACCGGTGTTTTTCTTTATCAGATTTAACTGCCGTGATGTTTCTTTTTCTATATTCATAAGGAAAGGCGGCCCCTGTCAGAAGTAAACATCCAAAAGCAGATACCTCATCTTTGAGGGAAAAACTTCTAACGGGGTTATTCAGCCTGAGGTTCAACTTTAGCAGAAAGGCCTATTTTCCGGCTCTCGCTATCAATCCTAATAATCTTAGATTTTATAATCTGCCCCGGCTGAATCTTTTCTTTTTCTTCAGGTGAGATTTCATCTTCAAAAATCAGGCCTTCCAAGTCATCTTCCAATTTAACAAAGATTCCGAAATCAGTAATCTTGATAACTTCGGTATCTATAACCAAGCCAACCGGGTAATTCTCAATTATTTTAGGCCAGGGATCTTCTCTCAGCTGTTTTAACCCGACAACAACTCTCCGGTTATCCCTGTCAATTTCCAAAATAATAAATTCATATATATGATTCCTCTTGAGGACTTCCTGAGGGCGGTTAACCCGCTTAGTCCAGGATAAATCTTTTGTATAAACAATAGATTCTATCCCTTCGGACAGTTCAACAAAAGCCGCATTCTGTATAAACCCGACAACTGTGCCTTTGACTTTCTCTCCGGGGACGAAGTTCTCCGGCAGGCTTTCCCAGGGATCTTTTTCCAAACGTTTTATGCTTAAAGAAATCTTTCTCTCTCTGACATCAACCTTCATCACTTTAACTTCAATCATATCGCCTATAGCGCACATCTCTCCGGGGTTAACCCTCGATTTTCCCCAGGCAAATTCAGAAACATGTACTAACCCTTCTATTCCTTTATCCAATTCCACAAACACACCGTAATTCTGGATATTGGTTACCCTGCCTTTAATAATTGTCCCTGAAGGAAACTTCTTATCAATGCTGTCCCAAGGATCAGGGGTCAGCTGTTTCATCCCAAGAGATAACCTGCGCGCGTCTTTATCTATATTTAGAATCATTATTTCAATTTCATCGCCCACAGCTACTATCTCCGAAGGATGGTTAACTTTCTTCCAGCTCATATCAGCTATGTGAAGAAGCCCGTCAACTCCCCCTAAATCTATAAAAGCCCCAAAATCAGCTATGCTTTTTACCCTGCCTTTAACAGTACTGCCTACTTTAAGGTTATCCCAAATCTTGCCTCTGGCAAGTTCTCTCTCTGCCCGGACTGCCCCTTTACGGGAAAGGATAAAGTTCTGTTTCGCCAAACTGAGTTTTATAATCTGGAACAAGAATTTATGCCTGGTGATTTCGTTTTCGGGTTTATTGCGGAAAACAGATAGGCTTGCCGGAAGAAATCCTTCTGTGCCGAAAACCTCAACCATAAACCCGCCCTTGACCCTGCGGGTAACTATACCGTCAACAATATCGCCCTCTTTATAATCATCGCTTAATTTCTTCCAGCCGACAGTCCTCTTCGCCTTCTGGTAAGAAATAATCAACCTTCCTTCATCATCCTCCAAAGTATCAATCAGCACATCTATTTCTTCGCCGGCGATAGGAGTTTCGTCAGCGGAAAACTCGTCAGTCAAGACAATGCCTTCAGACTTATACCCGATATCAACTATCACTTCTCTCGGGCGGACCTCCACTATCCTGCCTTTAACAATATCTCCGTCATTAAACTTTTTCAGCGTAGAAAAATAGGCTTCCTGCAATTCTGTGTTTGTTTCATTAGCCACGTTCTATACCTTCCTTTCTAAAAATTTCATTGATTATCTCTTAAAACCTAAATTATGTCAATGTTTTTTTACAACCCCTGTCTTTTACCTTCTGTTATCTATCTATTGAATACACAGACATCGTAAACCCTAAATCCTAAACTCTAAACCCTAAACAAATCCAAAATCAAAATGATTAAAATCCAAAACGTTATTCATAACTCATTGAAAAGAAGTTTGTTTTGGTCATTTGCCCACCTTGCCGAGCCATCGGCTTCACCAATATGCGAGCAATAGCGAGGCAGGTATTTTGAACATTTGATATTGTTTAGTATTTAGTATTTAGGATTTAGTGCTTAGGATTTATTTATTATTTGGTCCTTCCGCCTCCTGCCCCTACATATTAAATTGCAGCTCATAAAGCCTGCGGTATAAATCCGAATTCTCTAAAAGCTCGGAATGACTGCCTTCAGCTATAATTTTCCCCTCTTTAATAACCAGTATCTTATTAGCATTCTTTATGGTAGATAACCTATGCGCTACGACTAAAACGGTTTTACCCCGCATCAAATTATCCAAAGCTTTCTGGACAAGCTGTTCGGATTCCGAATCAAGCTGAGAAGTGGCTTCGTCAAGAATGAGAATCTTAGGATTCTTCAATATCGCCCTGGCTATAGAAATCCTCTGTTTCTCTCCTCCGGAAAGCCTGAAACCTCTGTCGCCAATAAACGTATCAAATCCTTTAGGCAGCTGCTTTATGAAATCATAAGCTAAGGCTTTCCTTGCAGCTTCCTCAATCTCTTTATCGGAAGCGGCTAACTTCCCGTAAGCTATGTTAGCTTTAACTGTATCGTTAAAAAGTATAACTTCCTGAGTTACAACCCCTAAGATTTTCCTTAAAGACGCGATGGTAACATCGCGAATATCTATCCCATCAAACAATACTCTTCCTTTCTGAGAATCATAGAAACGGGGAATAAGGTTTAAAAGAGTAGTCTTGCCGCTTCCGGTTGGCCCTACAATCGCTGTTATCTCCCCTACCTTAGCAGTAAAATTTATATCTTTGAGAGTATAGTCTTCAGAAGCCGAATATTTGAACCACACATTGTCCATAGTTATTTCCTTCTGAGGAATAGCCAGTTCTTTCGCGGAAGGCTTATCCCTAACTAAAGGCTCTCTATCCAAAATGTTATAAATCCTTTTAGAAGCAGCCAAAGCCTGCTGATTAAGAGAATATACCTTGGACAACGATTTAGCCGGCTTTATCAGGCTCATCAAAAACCCCAAAAAAGCTCCGAACACTCCGAAGGAAATCTTACCGGATATAACATCGTGGCCTCCTATTAAGAATATAGCAATAGCCGCGGCTGCTCCGGTAAACTCGGTAAGAGGAGCTAAAATAAGAGTCCTTTTAATCGTCTTTACCATATATCGGTAATAATTCCGGTTAATAATCCCAAACCTTTTTATTTCATGCTCTTCACGGGAAAAGCCCTTGACAATTCTGACTCCGCCTATGGTTTCAACCAGAATGGTATTTAAATCAGCCATGCTTTCCTGCGAACGAGTGGCAAGCTTTTTTATCCTTTTGCCTATTTTGAGAACCGGGAAAACAATCAGAGGAAAAATAACAAATATAACCAGCGCCATCTTGGTATATATGTAGAAAGCCAAAAAACTGAAAACTATTATCTGCATAGACTGGTAAATTAAATCAGTAAGCCCCGAAGACAAAGCGTTGCTTATTAAGCCTACATCATTGGTAATCCGGGAAACTAATTCTCCCGCCCTTTTCTGGGAATAGAAATCAAGAGATAAGTCTTGGAACTTCGCATAGAGCATTCCGCGGACCCTCAGCACAGCCCTCTGGCCGATAATGCTCATTAAGAAACTCTGCAGAAATTGGAATATGCCTCTGAAAAAGAACAAGACTATGATTAAGACGGAGACTATCTTGAGCAAGAAAAAAGGGTCTAAAGAATTTACTTTACTGACAAAGTTAACGATAAACGCCGGCATATGCTCAGGAAAAACAATGTGCTTGCCGCTGAGGATGACATCAGACACCGGTATAATCATAGTCAGCTTTGCCCCGTCAAAAAGGGCAGAGAAGCCCATACAGATAAAAGCAAAGATAAACAGGCTTAAATCTTTACGGACAAACTTTAAAAGACGGAAGTATTCTTTCATTTTTCTTGTTTGGTATATTATGCCCGCAGATTATATCAGATTAATTGACTTCCTTCAAGCTTTCTGATAATATCAAAATATAAACCCCGTTAGAAGAATATTTTATACCGGGGTTAGTAGTAGATTTTTCTAACGGGGTAAAGGTTTCTCCTCCTGCACATAAGCCAATAAAGTGTCCATTATGAAAAAAATATTTATTGTCGCCGGAGACCCTTCCGGAGACATCCACGGAGGAAATTTAGCTAAACACATACAGGAAATATCTCCTGAAACCTCTATCTACTCTGCCGGAGGGATACATTTAAAGAAATATTCCCGCCAAATAACTGACCTCACCGAAATAGCCGTAACCGGAATATTTGAAGTTGCCGGGTACTTAAAAAAGATTCTGGATAAATTCAACCTGACAGCCGGTAAAATACAGGAAATAAAACCTGACATAGTGATCCTAATTGATTTCCCCGACTTCAACTTACGGCTGGCAGGAAGACTTAAGGCAAAAGGGTTCAGGATTTTTTATTACATAAGCCCTCAAGTATGGGCGTGGCGTAAGAACAGAATAAAACTCATCAAGAAATACATAGATAAAGTCCTGGTGATTTTCCCTTTTGAAAAAGATTTCTATAAAAGGCACGGCGTTGAAGCTGTATATGTGGGCAACCCTTCATTCGAATCTATACCTGACGGACTGACAGGACAAAATCCTTCTATTGAAAAAAAGAAAATAGTATTTCTTCCCGGGTCAAGGACAAAAGAAGTTACCCGGCACTTGCCTTTGATGATAGGAACAAAGAAATTGCTTCAGCCTTTGGAATTATCCTTCGCTGTCATAAAATACCCCCGCCTGCCGAAACGCCTGTTTAAGAAAGCCGGAGAAGAAGGAATAGAAATAATAGAAGAAAACCGTTACCATGCAATAGCTGAAAGTTCAATCGCGGTGAGTTCTTCCGGCACTGCCACTTTAGAATTAGCCCTCCTGAATATTCCCACAGTAGTAATCTATAAAACCGCGCTGTTATCATGGTTGATTCTAAAGAGCATCGTTAAGATAGACTTTATATCCATAGTAAACATCTTAGCTAAAGAAGAAGTATTTCCCGAACTCATCCAATACAAAGCTTCTCCTGCCAATATAGCCGGCTATTGCCGGGAATTTCTCAATAACCCTGAATATTACAATTCAACCAAAAAGAAAATCAGCCGGATAAAAGACGTCTTAAGCAGCAAACCCGCGTCAAAAACCGCCGCCCGGGAAATCCTTAAAGAAATATAGGTACTGGCGCATAATAGCGGCAATTACAATAATTAGCAGAAGATTTCAAGGAGCTGTTGCATTTTGTGAGTGGTGTAGAATCTATTGCCACACATCTATTACCACACATAGAGACGCTATAGCGTGTTTATCTGTGGTAAGGTTTAAGCTAAGGCTTTTCTCGATGAGACTTCAAATAATTTATAAGAATAAGTATTGCCGCGGGAGTAACCCCGGATATATCAAAAGCTTCCCTGAGAGTACGGGGACGGTTTTCACCTAACTTTTCGGCTATCTCTTTACTCAAGCCGGGGATACCTTTATAATAAATAGTTTTAGGGACCTTTATTCTATCCAGCCTTTTAATTTCTTCTAACTGGACTGACTGTTTCTTTATAAAGCCTTCATATTTAACTTTAATTTCAACCTGCTCTAACTCATCCTTTTCAGTCAGGCATAAAGGACATCCCAAGAATTCTAAATCCCGATAAGAAACACCCGGCCGTTTCAGAAGGCTGAAAGCCGAATGAACCTTATCTAAAGGAGCCGTCTTCAACCTTACCAATTTCCGGTTAGTCTTTTTATCCGGATATACCTTGATTCTTTTCAACCCGGACATTTCTTTATCAATCCTATCTGATTTGTCCTCTATTTTTTTAAACTTATCTTTACTTATAATGCCAAGCTTAAAGGCATACCTGCTGAGCCTAAAAACAGCGTTATCTTCCCTTAACAAAAGCCGAAACTCTGAACGGGAAGTGAACATCCGGTAAGGCTCATCTGTCCCGCGTTTAGTCAAATCATCAACCAATACGCCTATAAAAGCATCTTCTCTTCTTAAAATAAACGGGCTCTTTTTTCTTACTTTAAGAACTGCGTTAATGCCTGAAACAATTCCCTGAGCGGCCGCCTCCTCATACCCTGTTGTCCCGTTAACCTGTCCGGCAAAGTATAAACCTTCCACAAACTCTGATTCTAAAGTTTTATTCAGCTGGCGGGAATCAATTAAGCCGTGTTCAATTCCGTACCCCGGCCTAAGAATAACCGCCTTTTCTAAACCCCGGATAGTCCGGATAAATTCTTTCTGAACATCAAAAGGGAGAGATGTAGAAATGCCGTTAGGATAAACTTCAACAGAATCTCTGCCTTCAGGTTCTATAAAAACATTGTGCCTTTCTTTATCCGGGAATTTCACAATCTTATCTTCCAGAGAAGGGCAGTAGCGGACACCTTTGGATTTAATCTTACCGGTATAGAGAGGAGAGTATTTAAGGTTCTTCAGAATTATCTTATGGGTCCTGGAATTGGTATAAGTTATATAACAGTTCAATTGTTTTCGGGGCAATTCTTTACTGCCAAAATGAAAAGGCTTGGCATTTAAATCCGGCCTCTGCTCTTCCGTATTGGAAAAGTTAACAGTACGTTTATCCAGCCTGGCGCAGGTCCCGGTCTTAAAATGCTTAGTTTTAAACCCTAATTTTTTTATGCTTTTAAACAAACTGTCACTGGACTCTTCATAAATCCGCCCTCCGGAAAAACTGTTAAGGCCGATATGTATGGTGCTGTTCAAAAAAGTTCCGGCGCAGATTATAACCGTTTTGCCATAAAAGATCTCTCCAAAGTTAGCCTCAATCCCTATTACCTTATTATTCTTAACCAGTATATCCCTCACTTTTGCCTGAAGGATACGGATATTTTTATTGTTTTCTAAAATCCTCCGGGCAGACTTAGGATATTCAAACCTATCGACCTGCGCCCGGGTAGCCCATACAGCCCTGCCTCTGCTACGGTTAAGAATCCGGTAAGCCAAAGCGGTTTGGTCTGTAATTTTAGCAATCAGCCCGCCTAAAGCATCTACTTCTCTTACCAAATGCGATTTTGCCACCCCTCCTACAGCCGGGTTACAGGATAGCTTTCCAATAGCGTCAATATCAATTGTCACTAAAAGGACTTTACACCCCATCCTGCCGGATATATTTGCGGCCTCAACCCCGGCATGTCCGGCCCCGACAACTATAACATCATAGTTTCCCATACTTGATTCTCCATCTCATCCCAAACCTATCCCACCGCGTAGGGGGGACAGGTTTAAATAAGGCTATTTCTTAGTTTGTTTGGCTACAGAATCAATGGCTTTTTTGATGTCTTCAGGATTGCCTAAATAGTAATGTTTAACCGGCTTAAGATTCTCATCAAGCTCATAAATTAAGGGGACACCCGTCGGGATATTGAGCTTAACAATATCTTCATCAGAAACATTGTCTAAATACTTTACCAACGCTCTTAAACTGTTTCCGTGAGCGGCAATAATTACTCTCTTACCCTCTCTCAAAACAGGAGAAATATCATTATGCCAGTAAGGGAGAAATCGGTTAACCGTATCTTTCAGGCATTCAGTCAGAGGAACTTCTTCCGGCTTCAAATCTTTATACCTTGGGTCTTTTCCCGGAAACCTTTCATCATCTTTAGTCAATGCCGGAGGCTGAATATCATAACTTCTTCTCCATTTCAAAACCTGCTCATCTCCAAACTTCTCAACCATCTCCACTTTATTCAGGCCCTGTAAAGAACCGTAATGCCTTTCATTTAAACGCCATGTCCTGTATACCGGTATCCACATCAAATCCATATCTTCTAATACCATCCAGAGAGTCTTAATTGCCCGTTTAAGAACCGAAGTAAACGCGATATCAAAAGTAAATCCTTCTTTCTTAAGCCATTCGGCAGAACTGTGCCCCTCTTTAACTCCTTTTTCCGATAACCCCACATCAGTCCATCCGGTAAACTTATTCTCTAAATTCCAAATGCTCTCCCCATGCCTAAGCAAAACTAATTTAATCATAATATCTCCTCCCCTCGATTATATTAAATATATTATTTCAGCCGGCGTAAGATATCTTTCGCGGCTTTTTCCCCTGATAAAAGCATCCCGCCAAAAATAGGGCCCATCCGCGGAGCGCCAAAAACAGCGTTAGCGGCCATTCCGCAAACATATAGCCCCGGACAGATTTCTTTTGTATTCTTCAAAGTCATCGTTTCAGCTACTTCCGCCCACATAGATCCCTCACCTAAAGATTTACCCGTCCTGGTCTTTAACCTGACCCCCGACTTTTTCTCTACAACCCGGACAACTTCTATAGGATGGCCGGTTGCTTCTACTACAAACTTAGCTTCTACCGTCAAAGGGTCAACATGAAGCCCCGCAAGTTCAACCGGGCTCCAGTTTAAAACCAAGCCGCAGACTCTTTTGTTCTTGACCATAACATCCTCAGCGGAAATAAGGTTGAACACTTTCACCCCAGCCTGTTCAGCCCTGTATCCTAAACAACATACAGTTTCTACCGCATCGGCTAAATAATAATCAGCCTTGTATTTAACAATCTTGACACCTATTTCATCAAGCAGCTTCTTTGCCTTAGACTGGACAACTATCTGATTAAACATCATCCCCCCGGCCCACATTCCTCCGCCTATAGACATTTTTCTCTCAAAAAGAGCGACATTCTTTCCCTTCTTAGCCAAGTTATAAGCGCAAATCAACCCCGAAGGCCCTCCTCCAACAATAGCGGCATCCAGATTTAAAGAAGACACCAGTTTCTTCTCATAAGACTCAATTATTGCCCGCGAAATTTTAACTTCATCTAATCCCATAATTCAGCCTCCTTTGTAAAATAGGAATCGTTCATTATGGGACTGCCGCGAAATGCGCCAGTCCCTGATTTCAGAGATTAATACAAGAGGACAACGATTGAAAACATTAGCTTTTTATCACTGTCCTCATTTTCTGACTTGAGCCTGCCTGTGCTCATAAGGGTATAAGAATATCGCTGTCTTCAAACAATATTGCTATTACGCAACAGCGCTATTATACCATAAAAACTATATGAAATAAGGAAATATCAATTATCCTATCATTACTTCAGCCAGCAAAGAGGGTCTTCAGCCAAATAATCTCCGGAAACAGCATAAGCCAAAGCCCTGCATCCCGCGCATTCTTTAAGCCCGCAGATAGAACATCTTCCCTTCAAATTATCCTTTCCTTTCCTTAAATCTATTAACGCCTTTGAGTTGTTCCATACATCGTTTAAAGAATCCTTTAACAAATTACCTATCGGCAGATAAAATCTCCGGCAGGGCAAGACCATCCCTGAAGGAAGGACCGCGCAGCCATACCTGCCGGCAACGCATTCCGCTCCTAATAAATCCGTATCATCTCCTGACAACTCCACCTTTAAAGCATGATACCGCGCAGATTCCTGAAAGAAATCAACTCCTGCCTGCTGAAAAACGGCCGAATATAACATCTTTAATTCTTCCGGGCTGACTACCTCTTCCTTTACTCCTTTACTTTGGCCTAAAGGAATAAACCTTTCAAGGATAAATCCGTCAAGAGAATATTCTCTGGCAAAAGATAAAAGCCTTCGCGCATGGTTAAGGTTCCTTTTCAAGACCGTGTACATAACCAAAACTTTAAACCTCTCTCTTTTTAAAAAGGCCAGGTTATCGGTAACTTTTTTAAAGACACCTTCTCCTCTTATTTCATCGTTAATTTCCGGAGTAACTCCATCTAAAGAAACGAGAATCTGATTCAATTTAGGAAAACTCTTTAATTGTCCCCTGTATTTATCAACAATCGTGCCGTTAGTAATAATTGATATTTCAGATACAACATCCGAATCACTGAGATAACCCAGCAAATCCCAGAGCTCCTTCTTAAGAAAAGGCTCTCCTCCGGTAAGAGAGACAATCAGTTTCTTACCCCAAAGTTCCATTGTTTCAATGATATTATCAGCAATCTTAAAAAGCTCAGCTTTGCCTAAATCCCTATCCGGAGTATAATTATCCTGATAACAATGCCGGCATCTCAAGTTACAGAAATCGGTTATATGCCACTGAATATGGAAATTATTATCTTCCTGCATATCTTTGTTTCTGTTAGATAGACAGACCTGAAGATTTCAGATGATGGACAACAATGGTTATAAAGCCAGCATCGCGTCGCCGAAACTGTAAAACCTGAACTTATCTTCCACAGCTTTCTTATAGACTTTTTTCAACAGCTCTTTACCTAAAAAAGTCCCGGCTAACACAAGGTTAGTAGAACGAGGCAGGTGAAAGTTTGTAATCAGGCAGTCAACTATTTTGAATTTATACCCCGGCCGGATAAACAAATCTGTCTTCCTTATCCCGGGAAGAACTTTCTTTACCTTCATAGATAAAGAATCCGCCTGGCTCTCTAATGTCCTTACGGCGCTCGTCCCGCAGGCAAATATCTTAGCTCCTCTATCTTTTGCTGAATTTATAACAGAAGCAGTATCCTCAGGCAAGTCCAAATACTCGCTATCCATATAATGTTCTTCCAAAAACTCCGCTTTTATCGGCCGGAAAGTGCCTATCCCGATATGGAGAGTTACGAAAACCACCTTGACTCCAATCCCCTTTATCTTCTCTATTAAACTCCCGGTAAAATGCAGGCCGGAAGTAGGACAGGCGACCGACCCGTTTTTTTCAGCAAAGATCGTCTGGTATTTCTCCGGGAAATTAAGTTTTTTCTTAATGTAAGGAGGTATCGGCATAAATCCTTTCTTCGACATAAGGGCATCAATCCTTTTAGGAGAAAATTCAGCTGTCCATTTTCCGCTTGAACTGCGTTCAGTAATTCTGACCGTGAAATCCGTTTCCGGAAAAAACATCTCTTCACCTATCCTGACCCGTTTAGCCGGCTTAACTAAAACTTCCCATTTGCCTTCGGTCATCTCTTCTAAAAGCAGAATCTCAATCTTAGCTCCGGTCCTGCGGGAACAGAACATCCGGGCGGGAATAACCCTGCTGTTATTCAGAACAAGGACATCGCCGGAAGAAAAATATTCTGTAACATCTCTAAAAACCTTTTCAGAGAGAGAACCGTCTTCCCTTTTAACCACTAAAAGCCGGGATCCATCTCTTTCCGGCAAAGGTTCCTGAGCGATAAGTGCCCGCGGTAAATCAAAATCAAACTCCTTAGTCAACATACAAAAACTTTTACTCCCCTATTATTTTGACCAGCACCCGTTTAGGCCTTCGTCCGTCAAACTCTCCGTAAAAAATCTGTTCCCACGGCCCGAAATCAAGTTTCCCTTTAGTTACCGCGACAACTACTTCCCGACCCATAAGGGTACGTTTTACATGGGCATGGCCGTTATCCTCTCCACCTAAGTTATGCCTGTACAAACTGACATCCCGGGGAGCTAATTTTTCCAGCCATTCTCTGAAATCACTTTTCAGGCCGTTTTCTTCATCATTAATAAACACTGAAGCTGTGATATGCATAGCGTTCACTAAACAAAGCCCTTCCTTAATCCCGCTTTTCTTAACCAGTAACTCTACTTTGGAAGTAATATTAACAAATTCTATTTCGTTCTTAGTATTAAACAAAAGATCTTCCCTGAAAGATTTCATAGATATTGTCTCCTTTAACTACCTTTAATTACTTTTCCTCACCCACTCATATTTACCGGACTTTTCGCTATAAACCTCAAACCAGCTGTCCACAGGAGCGCGCTTATAATGATCCTGAAAAAACACTTTCTCTACCTGCTTAACATCTGCCCCATTCTTCTGAGCGGTGTATTCATAGATAACTTTCCTGTCCTGATTCTCCTGAGAAATTAACTTTTCTATAGTGCCTCTCATTTCAGAAGAAAGGTTCTTATTAACTATCTCCAGTAAAGCGTTTGAATTCTCGCCGATATACCCTTTAGAAAGATACTCTTCCACCGCGCTTACTCTTTCTCTCATTCGTTTAACAGCTGATTCTAATCCTCCGGAATCTTCCGCCGCGTAAACCTCTTTTAAACCAAAGATATAATTCATCTGTTTATCGGCTTTCCCGTAAATCCGGTCGTTAATAGACTCCACATCTTTAGCCACATGCTGGTAAATATCCAGCCTCATACTGATGTCAACCTTAATAGGCTTAGCCGTTTCAACACTCAACTTAGCGCATCCCGCAGCTCCCAACAGAAATAAAAAAATGACCAAGTTCCGCATTACGCACCTCCTTTGAGATATACCGATTATTACATTGTTAAATTGCTAAAAGGTCAAACTGCTACATCATCATCCGGGGCTCAATACTAATTAAGGGGTATTTAGAAATCATGCAGAGTTACTGTTAAATTCCTCTTCCCCAAATCATGGGAATAAAAATCCATATCAACTGTAACAACCTTATCCTTTTGGCCTATCTTTATCCCCCCTCTATTATAGCTGTAATTTTTAAGATTGCTAATCAAAGCCTGATAAGAAGCCAAATCAAGATACTTCCTCAAAAAAGATAAAGAAGCCTCTTTTTTTATATTTATCACTCCGCCATCTTTGTTAACAAAACTCCCGGACAAGCCGCTAACTCCGTTATCTAAACACGCGCCCAATTCTCCTTTAAAGATACCGCGAAACATCATGTTTTCTTTGCCGGCAAATAAATCAACAGCCTCTTCAAAAGAAGAATTCTCAAAATCAGCGTGAATACAAACCCTTTTGTAATCGGATATATCCATAACTCCTTTGACCAATGACTTAGCTCCTAACAGAGGAGTGTCAATACCCTTAAAAGGAACAGACAGGCTTTTGAGATAGAGGTAAAAAGACAATCCAGGGACTTTCTTATCTTTCATTTTCATTCCGGCCATCTCGAAGATATACCTATTATGCCCTGTTGGACTAAGACTAAACCGGGACGAGAAACCTTTAACCTTAATCCTGCCCTGAGAGATATCAGCATAATACCAATCAGTTATTCTCTGCTGATAAATTCTGCCTCTAAAAGAAACCAGCCCTTTGATTTCAAACTTATCCGGGGCGGCAATTCTTATATCCGCGTTACTTATATCAATATCCAGGGGACAAACCTTTTCCCTGCCGGAGGTAGAACCGGTTTCTTTTATATTCCTGCCTGCTCTGCTAAGGACAAACTTTCTTGTTTCATCAAAGTCAGAGATATCAGCCTTTACCCCCTCTAAATCTATTCTGTGAACACCGGGAATAACTCCCTTGTCGTAAAGCAAGTAAACACTCGCTCTGTTCATCTTGAGGTCGAACCCTTTATGAGAAACGCTGATTCCCTTTAGAGAAATCTGTTTAAGAGATATGCTGACATTTTTCATACCGCACTCTATGCCCAATTCAGACGCGGCGTAATGCTCAATAAAAGATTTCAGAAGAAGATCTTTCAGGAATAAAAAGGATACTGCCAACAGAATAACAGCTATGGCTAAAACCTTAACAGCTTTCATAGATTAGGTTACCTTTATCAAAACTTATTCTCCTGAAATGTGAAAGAATATCTTCATTTTCTAAAACTCTAAATCCAAAACTCTTCAACCATAAGCTGACACCAAATAAGCCTCAAACTCAAAACAACAATAAATATAATACTTTTTATTTTAAAATATTTCGTTTTGGGTTTTCTTCATTTTGAGTTTGTTCACCCCGTTAGAGAATTCCGTCTAACATAACTTCTCTCCAACGGGGTTTAGGATTCAGTATTTCCTCTCCTCATGCCTTCTTGCAGCACTTCTATACCTGCAAAAATCACAATCTTTCCCGCTTTCAGGTAGTTTATCCGCGTTCAAACAGGAATAAATATCAAAAAGAACCTGTTCAATCCAGGATGTATCTCCTGTATAGGGAATCAATTCAACTTTGAAATCAAGCCTGTTATTAAATGCTTCAGCTTCCGCGATCCCGTTACAATAGACAAAGTACCCTGTGGAATTAACTTTATACCCGTTCATCCTAAACAGCCATTGGTATATTTCAATCTGTCTTTTATAGCTGATTTGCCAGTCAGCGTCTATTGACAGCTCCCCGTTCTTTGAAGTGCTTTTATAATCAACGATAACAATCTCGCCCTCTGAATTCATCCAGACATCATCAATCCCGCCGGTAATAAATAGATTAGTCTTAGGATGCAAAAAAGACACTCCTCCTCTTAAAGAATCCCGCCACTCATTAAGTTTCTCATGTTTAAAGGGAACAGCGTCAATACCCGCTTCGGCCATAAGAGGATGGGGTTTACCTTTTTCGCGGTAAGAATCAAATTCGTTTTTGAGAAGATTATCTACAGCTGAGTTTAGAGCAAAAGGATATCCCGGCGGCTGGCCTATCCCTAACCGCCGATCCAGATAAAAACAGCGCGGGCAGTTAATGAACAGTTCAATCTTTGACCGGCTGACGCGGAAAGGATCATTTGAATTAGGATTATACAAATTCCTTGTTCTTTGAGGATTATAATATTTTGACATTTTAACCAATCACTCCTTCCCTAATGCTTTTTTAATCCTGGCCAAATCCTGTTTTATTTCCTCCTTGTCCGGCGCCAGACTTAAAGCCTGATTAATACATCTATAAGCTTCTTCATATTTCCCCATTTTATAAAGCAGTTCAGCTCTGGTGCTGAGAATTACCCCGTTATCGGGAGCCAATTTGACCGCTTTCTCAGCCAGCTCCAGGCCTTTTTCTAAATCTTTTCCTGATCGATAAATAGCATATGCTTTGTTGTTATAAGATTTCGCTAACCCCCGTATTAAGAACTCATCTTCTAATCCGTTATTATACGCGTATTCAAACTTCTTTATAGCTTTATCGTAATTCCGCATATACTCATAAGTACTACCTATAGAATAAGCTAATTTCAGATTTTTAGGGTCAATTTTATATCCCCGGTCAAACCATTCCAGGGCAGTTTTGTAATACTCCTTCTTCCCTCCAAAGACTGCAAGCAGGGTATAGGTATTGCCGATAGTTATATAAGTAGGAAGATACTTGGAATCCAATTCCAGCGCCTTTTTTAACTCCTTCATAACTGCCGGCATATTTTTTTCGTAACTATCCCTGGACGAAGAATTTCTTATGGCAACGCCTAATACGCGGTGAGACAGAGCGCTTTTGGGATTCGCTTTAACTGCTTGTTTAAACAATTTTACAACAGAATCCCGGCTTTTGATATTGTCTAAAGCATAGAGATAAGCCTCATAATAACAATCACGGCCCGATGGATTATTTTTTTCTATTCTCTTTAACTCTTTTGCCGCTTCCTTATAATTATTCTTCAGGACATATATCGTCATAGAATGCCACCTATTAAAAACATTCTCAGGATTCACCTTATCCGCTTTATTAAGCCATATCCTTGCCTGTTCATACCGTCCGTTTAAGATGTATGCCCTGCTGAGGTTTCCATAGGTAACATCTTTCTGCTCTGCTCTCTCCGGAAGATACTTCACCGTAAGTTTCAGCGCTTCCAGCTCATTCTTGTAATCGCCTATATAATCATAAACAAGAGCCAGGACTCCGTAATTCTCATAATTATAAGGATCAGCTTTTATCCTTTGCTTAAGGCCTAAAATAAATCCCTGAGAATCTTCTCCCTCTTCATATCCATAGATTCCTAAATCACCAAGGATATCAGGAGATTCAGGAGCTATTTTCGCGCAGACGTCTAAGAAGTAAGAAAAACAAAATATTCCGATACTGACTGCAATAGTGAAAAACTTTCTCATTTTACCTTCCAAAAATACAAAAACCCCCGCTTATCTTGCGAAGGTTTTACTTATTTTCCCGCCTCTATAATTTACCTCGTTAGAGAAAGCCACCGATTTTAATCGGTGGTCATTACCGATTGAAGGCGGCAATGGTTTAAAGCCACCGTCACCGCGGACCGTTAAAGAATGAAGTTCTCTAACGGGGTTTACTTGATTTCGGCGGATCCGCCTCCGGCGAAACGTCCGGGATTTACTCCTTCGAACACGGGACTCTTACTTAAACATAATTTTACCCCGGAATGAAGGATAGTCAATATCTTTATCCCTAAGCAGAGTAATTCCGTCTATGCTAAACCGCGAGAATATTCACGCGTTCTCAACATTCTAACATTCTCAAGAATGTTAGAATGTTTTTAGAAGAAGTTGAAGTATCCGCCTCTATATTTATCCCTGTTTTACAAGTGTATTACAAATATCAGCGTAGAGGATTCAATCCCGGGAAGGTAAACAACCCTAACACCAGGCCAAGCACGATGAGTAAAATAATCAAAATTGTTATAGCCACCTTCCTTGACCTCAAGGGGGCGTACCCAAAGTCTTTCACAAACTTTATTACTATATCTCTCCGTTCCTTACGCGCATCTTTAGGCAGATTCGGCAGATGAGTAAAAAGCCTGCCCAAAACAGCATTCATCCGCATACGCGCGTTCACCGCCCAGCCTGAAGCCTCTAAAAGGACACTCATATCCCTTTTACGTATTCTGATAAACCCGGCAATTATGCCCGGCAATAAAACAACGGCTGATATCCCCCCTAATGCCGCTAAAATATGCACCGGCTTTACTTGGGAAAGAGCCTTGGTAACATAAGCAAAAGACGATCCCAAAGCCGCAACAGCTATACCTCCGCCCAATAAAAGGTCGCGAGTCATACCCGACGCGCTGGGAGCAGTAAAACTCTTTTCTAACTTACCCTGGCCGGATTTAGTAAATTTATCTATTTGTCTCCTTATAAAACTCGTAAATTGCTTAAAAGGAGCTTCCACTGATTCATATATACCAATAGGATTCTCCACAACATCTACTACCTCAGCATCCCATTCCCTGCCGTCTACAGTAAAAAAGATTCCGCGTTTACCAATCCGCAGCCCTCTTGCAGTACCGGAAGTTACCGCGGTTACAATCTCAAACTTTATATCTTTATCCTGCCGGCCGGTAACCTCTACATACAATAGATACATAGCGCTTTTTTCCGCTATCTTTTTATGCGCCTGCCTGTCATGAACTTTTATTGTAAAAGCCATTTCTTTCCCATCGATAACTAAAGTCCCCATTTCAAAAAGGGACCGGGTTTTAGGATTGTAAAGATTCGCGAAACTCACAAAATTGTTTGCCAATTCCATAAGCCATCTTTGGTAAAGAATTAACTTCTCCAAATTACGCATCTGGTTTAACTCATCGGCAACAGCCGCATCTTTTTCAATAAGCTCACTCACCTGTTTCTTGAAATCCCCGTTAAGATAGGCCCTAAGCCTATCTTCACCCAGTCCTTTTACCTTTATACCCTGTTCACTCTCCAACCACGTCCGGTATGAAGAAAAGACATCTTTTACTTTATGCCACTCTCTCAGGCTAAGGTGTTTTACCGGCCCGCCAAGAGCGCGTTTCAAAACCTTTTCCTTAAGTAAAGAAAGGCGCTCAACATATAAAGGGTTAATATCTCCCTCTAAATCCAAAACAGATTTCGGGTTTGGATCAGCTAATGGAGCATCCTTAATCCGGGCTTCTATCACTGACTTATCCTTAAAATCGATTTCTTCAAGCTCCTTCTGACTAAGCCGTATTTTATCTGCCGCCCTCTCATCAACTCTAACCATTGCGCACTGCGCAAAATACTGCTCGATTTTATCCTCTAATCCGGATATCAAATCATAAGCCTGAACTGTATCCTTCCCCCAAGGCATAACCTCTGTAGAATCCTTCCCCTGAGGTATTCCGCCTTTAGCTTTCCAGGCAAGATGCCCTTCTGTCTCCTGAAAAAACAGCTCAAGCTGTTCCCTGCTAATTCCCGGCTTGCCGCCGGCATCCGAAACAGAACCGACAGTTTCTATAACAGAAGTAATGAATTGAGATAAATCGGAGTCTGATACGGCTTCCGGAGGAATAATACCGTCGCCATTACTCGCCGCGCTATCCATAATGCTTTGCACATCACGCACCTGAGACAGGCTGATTTTTCCGGCATCCTGAGAATTGAGATTGGTTAGAACCAGATTTGCTGCCGCGCGTATTTTTTTACCTTCAGGACTGCCGGTATCGATATCGTTTAAATCTAAGACATCACTGCTTTTAGATAAACGGCTCCGGTTGGCAAGAACCCGAAACAGCCAAGCCTGCGCGTCCTTGATTTCATTAGTCCTTATTCGGCCGTTCTTGTCGGTATCCATATAAGAAGTAAATACCGCATCACAGTTAAGGCTGTTAATCGGGACACTGGTAGCTGCCCAATGCGCCTCATCAAGGACTTGTATCTTCTCTAAATCCTGCGCGTTTTGGATTCTAAGCTGATAACTTCCGCCATAATTCTTGAATATTAGTTGAGACATAACTAAACCTCCAGGGGTTTTCTATTTTCAATACTATTTGCTCTATCTGTAAAAAAAGATTCCTATGTGGCACTTAATGAATATATAGATATCGTAAGCCCTAAATTCTAAACTCTAAATCCTAAACAAATCCAAAATCAAAATGATTAAAATCCAAAACATTATGTATACCTTATTAAAAAGAAATCAGTTTCGAACATTTGAGTTTTGGGTTTAGTATTTATTTAGAGTTTTGGGTTTAGTGTTTAGAGCTTTTATCAAGTCCACGATTTATATATATTTGTCAAGCACTGTTTATATTATCTCTTTTGGTAAGTTTTAGCAAGTAACAAAAACAGGCACGGGAAGCAATACCATTTCGCCATCGTTTATCCCGATACGCAATACCCAATCTGGTAAGGCCGCAGGGCTTCATTTTAAACAAATACTTTTATCGTAAAATGATAATTCATGATATAATGCTGTTCTGTTAAAGATCAACCGGGAAAATGCTGTACCCTAAGGGCAGGCTTCGCACTTGAAAGCGCAAAATGCTCATAATGTCCAGCAGCCTAAATAGTTACATTAAACAGCGGTTGTACTAAAGAGTACACAGCATTTT
>CAZSRG010000019.1:12696-21533 GCA_964609315.1 uncultured Planctomycetia bacterium | reverse complement strand
CTCCTTCAGCAGCTCCGGCGCCTACTAAAGTATGCAGTTCGTCAATAAAGATGATGACGTCTTTTGACCGCTTTATTTCTTCCATTATGGCCTTGATTCTTTCTTCAAACTGCCCGCGGTATTTTGTTCCGGCAACCATTAAAGCTAAATCTAAAACAATAATACGTTTATTCCTCAATATCTCAGGAACATTTCCGGTAATGATTGACTGGGCTAACCCTTCAACGATTGCGGTTTTTCCCACTCCCGCTTCACCAAGCAAAACCGGGTTATTCTTTGTCCTGCGGGAAAGGACCTGAATAATTCTTTCTATCTCTTTGCTCCTTCCTATCACCGGGTCTAAAAGATTCTTTTGGGCCAAAGAGGTCAAGTCTCTTCCGAATGAATCTAATGCCGGAGTTTTTTTAGGAGAAGATGATGTGTGCGGCTGGGGAAATGATGCCGGGACATTTCCTCCTAAGAGTTCAATTATGGCTTTCTTGGTAGGATTCAGATTTACTCTGTGATTAAACAACACCTGTGAAGCAATACCTTCGCCTTCCCGTATTAACCCTAAGAGAATATGTTCTGTCCCGATATAATTATGCCCCATATTACGGGCTTCTTCGGCGGAAAGTTCTAAAACTTTTTTGGCTCTGGGAGTGAAGGGAAGGTCTCCTAAAACAGAAGTCGAACCTCCGGGTTTAAGAAGCGATTCAGTATCTCTTTTCAAAGCGTCTAAATCAATATTCAGGTTTTGAAGCACTGCCGCGGCAACTCCTTCATGCTCATATATAAGGGCTAATAAAATATGTTCGGTCCCGATATAATCGTGATTAAACCTGCGGGCTTCTTCTTTGGCTAAAAGCAGGACTTTGCGTGAGCGTTCAGTAAAACGGTTAAACATAAATACTTCTCCTCAATGAGACCACAACTTACAAAACGAAGTGAATGTAAGTTGTAAGCCTAAATTGATCCCGCCGAAGGTTGGGAAATTGTAGTAATAGAATTTCCCAACATCTTCTCTGAGGCGGGATTTCCTTAAATATTTTGTCAATATCATATGAGCTTAAATAGCCGATTATAAAGAAATCTTTTCCAGCCGCTCTCTTAATATCTTAGCCCGGGTATAATCTCTATTCTGATAAGAAAGCTCTTTCTTAACAATTTTTTGGAGATGAGCCGGCTGAATGACTATGAACAAATTGTTAATGACTTCTTTTTCTAAATTAGATATTATACCTAAATCTGAACCTAAACGCAATAAAGAAAGGTAGCCTAAAGTTTCCTGACTGGATATCAAACGGGAACTTTTCAATATCCCTAATGCCCGCCATATTTTGTCTTCTAAAGACAGCTTGTATTTAGCCAGCATATAACCCCGGGCATCTAATTCCTGGTTTTTGAGCTGTTGAATAATACTGGCTAAGTTTTGGATTATCTCTGTCTCGCTCAAACCTAATGTTACCTGGTTAGATACCTGAAAAAAATTTCCTAAAGCCTGTGTGCCTTCGCCGAAAAATCCCCGGGTAGCAAAAGACAGCTTGTTTATGAGTTCTAATACCCGGTTTATCCGTTTAGTCATGACTAATCCGGGAAGGTGGATCATACAGGATGCCCTCATTCCCGTACCGGTATTGGTAGGGCAAGAAGTCAAGTATCCTAAAGACGGGGAAAAAGCAAACTCTATATTTTTTGAAAATTCGTTGTCTATCCGGTTTGCTATTTCCCACGAACTCTGGAGGTCAAATCCTGATTTTATAACCTGTATCCTCAAATGGTCTTCTTCATTTATCATAATCGAGCTGATCTCATCTTTACGCAGGAGAACAGCTTTTCCTTCAGGCGCAGAAATATGTTCCTGGCTGATGAGATGCCTTTCTAAAAGAAACTGTCTGTCAAGCAGGGATATATCAGACATTTTTATAACAACAAAATTCCTCAGAAAATTGCTTTTATTCCGGGCATAATTTACTGATGAAAGGACTTTAGTCCTATCCTGAGAGCTAATCCTACAGGGGAAGATAAACTTTTTTATGTTTCTGGCTATACGAATTCTTGAAGAAAGGACTATGTTCGCGTCAGGCCCTTTTCCTTTAAGCCATTCTCCGGAATTATTTAGAAGGCTTTCTAATATCATTTGTCTTGTTTATTACCTTCTGTTCTTTTTTTTCAAAAGTTTCTTTTCAGTCTCCTTAATCTGGTCACGTATACGGGCAGCTTCTTCATATTCTTCTATCTTTATGGCTCTTTCTAACTGTTTCCGCAATGAATTTAGCTTTTCGGATACAGAAACACCGAATTCTTTCTTTATTTCTTTAGGTAATTTTCCTTTATAGGTTATTGAACCGTGTATTTTGCGCAGGAGAGGGGTAATTTTTTCCCTAAAATCGGAGTAACACTGAAAACAGCCGAATTTCCCTTTCTCTGTAAATTTTTTATAGGTAAGCCCGCAGTTAGAACAGACAATCGGCGAAGATACTTTAGGGCTCAAAGAATCTATGTCAGCCAATCCCGAAAGGAAGTCTGATACACTAAAGGTTTTCTGAAAATCTTCGCTTTTCTTTTTAGCGCATCTTTCGCAGAGATGGATTTCGGTAATATTACCGTCGATTATCTCAGTTAAATGCACTGTAGCAGGATTCTTTCCGCAAATATCACACAACATAATTTTCAGTTCTTTCTTGAATTAGGATTCAGAGTTTATACTTAACTCCGCTTAAACGAGTCGTCTTTCTGAATTCTTCAAGAAGCCTTTTTGTAACCTTGCCGGGAAGCCCTTTTCCGATTATTCTTCCATCAACATTGATCACCGGTATTACTTCCGCGGCTGTCCCTGTTAAAAAACATTCATCGCTGATATATACCTCATGGCGGGTTATTACATGTTCATGATGAGGAATTTTTACCCGCTTAGCAATTTGGAGTATGGTATCGCGGGTTATCCCTCTTAAGCTCCCCATACATTGTGGAGGAGTATATAAATTGCCCTGTTTTACTATAAAGATATTTACCCCGGTGCATTCGGCAACATAACCTAAAGAATCAAGCATTATAGCTTCCGGAAAGCCGGCATTAGAAGCTTCTATTTTAGCTAAAATATTGTTCAGGTAATTGAGAGACTTTATTTGGGGATTTACAGCTTCAGGAAAATTTCTTACCGTTGGAACTGTAATAATTCTTAATCCTTTCTCGTAGTACTCCCTGGGATAGAGAGAGATTTTATCGGTAATAATAATAAAGGCCGCGTTTCCCGTGCATTTTTTAGGGTCAAGTCCTAAATCCCCTTCTCCGCGGGTAATCACAATCCGAATATAAGCGTCTTTCAGCCTGTTGGCTTTCAGGGTTTTGATAATCTCCTTCTCGAGAGAAGGCTGAGTTAAAGGCATCTTTAGCATTATTGAATGGGCAGACTCAAAAAGACGGGCTATGTGTTCTTTAAGCTTAAATACCGAACAGTTATATGACCGGATCCCTTCAAAGACACCGTCACCGTATAACAGCCCGTGATCAAATACAGAGATTTTAGCATTGGATTTATCAAACAACTTTCCGTTAATATTTACTTTCATTTTTCGATCCTCCTTTTCTAACCGCGATTTTCTAACTATTATCTAACTATTATAATTAATGAACTACCTCGCAGCAAGCTACGAGGTATCAAAAACTTTTCCAAAAAAGGAAACGCAGCAAGCTGCGGGGAATTAAACCCTAGATCCTTCGACTCCCTTCGACCGCTCAGGATCAATCCGGCTATAGACTTTTTCTTCGAAAAAGTCTAAGTCTCATTGATTAAATCCGCCGGTTAACCAGTTAGCCGGTAAACCTAAAAACAGTATAATATCTAACTGGCAAACAGATAAACCAAAGTGCCTGCTAATTTATTAGTTTCCCGTTTTTAATATTTAACACTCTTTGGGCATTTTTTGCAAGCTCTAAATTATGAGTCACTAAAATAATTGTCGTATTGTCCCGGATATGTATTTCATTCAGCAAATCCTTAATTCTCTCAGCCGATTTAGAATCGAGGTTACCTGTCGGTTCATCACAAAGAAGTATCTCCGGCCTGTTTATTAACGCCCGGGCAATAGCCGTTCTCTGTTGTTCTCCGCCTGAAAGGTTCTGAGGCATAAACCGGCTTCTTTTTAATAAATCAAGCCTGTCTAAAAGGTTATCCGCTTTCCTTAAGGCGGATGAGAAAGAATCCCCGGATATTAAGGCGGGTAAAATAACATTTTCTATAACGCTTAGTTCGTTAATCAAGCGGTAAAACTGGAATACAAATCCTATCCTGCGGTTGCGCAGATAGGCTGAATCCGCGGAAGTTAAAGAAGACAAGTCTTTGCCGGCAATTAAAACTCTACCTTTTGTCGGGGAGTCCAATCCTCCTATAATGTGAAGGAGAGTTGATTTTCCGGAACCGGAAGGCCCGGCAACTGCTATAAATTCACTCTTTGAAACGGCTAAATTTATCCTGTTTAAAGCTATGACTTTTTGTCCTAAACCTAAGTAAACTTTAGTTAAATTTTCTATTTCTATAAAACTATTCATAACGAAGCGCGTCTGATTCCCGTATTCTTGATGCTTTTATCCCCGGGAAAAGGCTGAAAAGAATACTCATTATTAAAGCTATAACACAAATCCACGTTACATCTCTGTAATTTAACAAAATCGGCAAATAGTTAATGTAGTATATTTCAGAAGGTATTTTTATAAAGTGGTATCTCTTTAAAAGAAGGGAGAGGATGATTCCTCCTGAACTGCCCAAAAATATACCAATACTTCCTAATAAGACTCCTTGCAGAGAAAAAATCAGGTATATGCTTTGCTTTGTCATTCCCAGGGATTTCAGTATGCCGATATCTTTTATTTTTTCAACCACCCGGACGGTCTGGGTAGAAAAAATATTGAACGATGCCACTAAAATTATCAGGCTTAATATCAAAAACATCACAAATTTTTCCAGTTTAAGCGCGGAAAACAGAATCCGGTTCATCTCATCCCAGGTTTGTATACTGATAATTTTATCGGGAAACATACTGATAATCTCAGCCTTTATCTTTTGTGAAGAATAGACATCTTGTAACCTTATGCCTATGTCAGGGTTCTGCTTTGTCTTAGAAAGGAAAGTCTCTGCTCCCGGGTATCCCGATAAGATAAACCCGCTGTCAATATCATAAATACCAAAACTGAATATCCCGCTGATTTTAAACTTTTCGGGTTTAAAGTCTTCAGGGTTAAATATTTTTAAAGATTGACCGGCCTTTACTCCTAAGTTTTGAGCTAAAATATTACCTAAGACAACACCTTCAAAGTTTCCTTCGAGCAGGTGTTTTTTCCAAACAGCCCTTTCTTGAGTATTGAAATCTATATTCTCAAATACCGCGGGAAGGATGATATCTTTGCTTTTTACAGCAGTCTGGGTGCGGGCAAAGAGAACAGCGTTTTTAACTCCGGTTATTCTTCTGATGGCTTTTAAATCTCTTTTTGTAAGGTTATCCCCTTCCGCGATGATATGAAAATTGAAGCCGGTAAGTTTTTCAGTCAAGTTGGAATCAAACCCGTTCATAACAGCTAAGACAACAATTAAAGCGCAGACCCCTAAGGCGATTCCCAAATAACTGATGGCGCTGATAAATGAGATATGCTTGACGCGGTTTTTGAATATATACTTAAAAGCAAGCCAAAGTTCTATCTTCATAACTGTGTTTTTTAATCTTTAGAAGGTAAAAGCTCAAAGTTAGGCGCCAGCCGGCCTAAGCAAAGGAAAGAGTATAACTTCCTTAATAGAAGATTTATTGAGAAGAATCATTGTAAGCCTGTCAATCCCGATTCCTAACCCTGTTGCCGGAGGCATCCCGTATTCCAGAGCTTCAATAAAATCATCGTCTATTCTTTTATCAGATTCATCATCAGTTTTCCCCTGCTGGATTAGGCGTTTTTTCTGTTCAATCGGATCGTTTAATTCCGAATAGGCATTTGCCACTTCCATTCCGGAAATAAACAGTTCAAAACGTTCAGCGATATAAGGGTTATCTTTTTTCGCTTTTGCCAAAGGCGACATCCAGGTATAGAAATCAGTAACAAAAACAGGCTCTTTTCCGTAATACTTTTCTTCAACCAGATCCTCTATCAGATTTATTATCTGCGACCGGCTGAGGTTTATTTTATCATTTAGGTTTAACCTCCGAGCCATTTTTTCAACAAAAACTTTCTGAGGATCGCTGTATTTAATTCCGAAATCATCTCTCAGTTTATCCGCTAAAGAGAGTTTCTTAAAAGGTTTTGAAAAATCAATCTCATTGCCTTGATAGTTAATTATTCCTGTTCCGGCTACTTCCTTAGCCAGCATTTTCAGGAGGCTTTCAGTCAGGTCTATCATGTAGCTGTAGTCATTATAAGCCGAGTAAACTTCCAGCATGGTAAACTCGGGGTTATGTTTTACAGACAAGCCCTCATTGCGAAATGACCGGTTGATTTCGTAAATCCGGTCAAATCCTCCTACCAGAATTTTTTTTAAGTAAAGTTCAGGGGCAATTCTCAAATAGATATCAAGGTTTAAAGCGTTATGCCGGGTTTTAAACGGCCTGCCCGCGGCTCCGCCGGGGATTAAATGAAGCATTGGAGTTTCTACTTCAATGAATTTCCGCGAATCTAAAAAACTCCTGATAAGCCGGACAATCTTTGCCCGTTTAACAAAAGTGTCAACAGAGTCGTCATTTGTTATTAAATCCAGGTATCGTTTACGGAAACGCAGTTCAACATCTTTTAACCCGTGCCATTTCTCAGGCAGGTTATGAAAGGACTTTGATAAAACAGCAAAATCTTTAACCGCTATTGTGATTTCTTCGGTCCGGGTTTTAAACAGGCTTCCGCTCAAGCCGATAATGTCTCCGATATCCGTTTCCTTAAAAAGGCTGAATTTGTCTTCCCCGACTAAATCTTTCCTTAAATAAGCCTGTATTTTCCCTGAAGAATCCTTTATATCAAAGAAAACACTTTTGCCGTGCTCGCGTTTAGTTATAACTCTTCCGGCAGAAGAAACCTCCTTATTTTCAGAGAATTCCTGCTTAATATCCGATATAGGCCCCTGTTTAAGGAACCTGTTTGTTAGATAAGGGCTTCCTGAAAGATTCTCTATGTTTTTAAGCTTTTCTAAGCGTTCCTGCATAGGGGGATTATATATAAGAACTCCTATTCTGTCAAATGGTTTAGCCAGTGGGTATTTAGCCAGTGGGTATTTTTAGTATTAAATACTTGAAATGCCTTTTATAAATCGCGCAAGCGGCTGGCATTCTATATGATCTGCTAAAAATGTTTTTTATCAGATAAATTTATCAGAACGGATTTTTTTATTTCAGGTGAGAAAATCTTTGAAAACAAAAATAGTCCTTTTGCTAAACTTTTATTCGCCTTTGAAGATAACTTTACCTCCATAGGAAAAAGCTTACTATTATGTTCTATAATAAACATCTTCTCCATTCCATAAGATGTTCTCCACCAAAAAATTCTCGGGATTCCTCCTATATTGTAAAAATTTCTTATAATCTCTCCTGCTACAACCGTCTCAAATAGTTGTCCTGCTCCATAGCCTTTAAATACTTGATCTATGTGTGAAAGCCCCTGAAGATAACATAGAAACCCAGTATCCAAAAAATATATCTTTGGGCTCTTTATTATGCGTTTGCCTCTGTTTTTATAAAAAGGCTTTATAAGAACTATCTGGCTGCATACCTCAAGTACTGAAACCCATGATTTTATTGTATTTACGGCAACACCTAAATCCCGTGAGGCGAAAAACGTTTCTTGTATTCTTGTTGTCTTGAGCTCTTGAGCACATGTTTTTGTAAACTTTTTTCTGTCTTACTGTTTTCAAAGAGAGCGTAATCCAAAAATAGCAGTTCCTACTCTGACAATATTCGCTCCTTCTTCTATTGCAATTTTATATGAAGAACTCATTCCCATAGACAGATACCGCCAGGATGTTTTATTGGAATATTTATTTTTTATTCCATCAAAAATATGTTTTGCTTTACGAAAATAAGGCCTTAACTCTTCCGAATCAGATAGAAACGGGCCCATTGTCATTAATCCCGCTATCTCTATATTCCTAAGGTTATGGCAGCTTTTTACCAATTCTTCCGTTCTTTCCGGCAGGATTCCGGATTTATTAGGTTCAGAAGCGATATTAACCTCAATTAACAGAGACATAACTTTATTTATTTTTGAACATTCTTTGTCAATAGATTCTGCTAACTCTAAAGAATCCAGGGTTTCTATCATATCAAATATTTTAACCGCCTTCTTCACTTTGTTTTTCTGCAGATGCCCGATAAGATGCCATTCAGCTTTCCTGCCGATAAGTTCAAATTTTGATTCGGCTTCTTTTATATAATTCTCGCCGATTACTTTTATCCCCGCGGATAAGGCCTGAATTACTTCATCAGCTGTCCTGTTCTTTGCCGCCGCGGAAAGGGTGACATTTTCCGGGATTTCTTTCAATATTTTCCGGACATTTTTTTCAATCATTTTCTTTGTTTAATACAGCTTCTCGTATTTTCCTTTATCAACTTTTTTTAACTTGTGGAACCCTTTTTCTTTTGCTCTCCGGTCTAATCCGGTTTTGGACTCTCCCAATGAGATATGCGAAATAACTCTTTTTACCAAATTACCGCACTTGGGACAGAAGTTTAAAGGTTTATCAGAAATTCTCTGGAGTATTTCAACTCCTTTCCGGCAGGAATCACAACTTTTGCTGATATCTTTAGGTTTATAAACGTATATAGGCATAAGTTTTCTAATAAGGACATCCGCTATTTCAAATAAATAGGAGCTGTCCCTATTCGGCGCTCTCTCGC
>CAZSRG010000019.1:0-12596 GCA_964609315.1 uncultured Planctomycetia bacterium | reverse complement strand
TTCTCGTCACCTTATTACCTTAATTGATTTAAAGTAATGCGCCCGGGGTGACTCGCCCACTTCGGCTCGCGGAGCTCGCCTGCGTAGGCTCCCCTCGTTCGCTGTCAGCCGGTCTTCGACTTACGGCTTTTTCCTCCTAACGTCGGCGCTCTCTCGCTTCTCGTCACCTTATTACCTTAATTGATTTAAAGTAATGCGCCCGGGGTGACTCGAACACCCAACCCCTTGGTTCGTAGCCAAGTACTCTATCCGATTGAGCTACGGGCGCAATTTAATACAGTCTACGGAAAACAGAAAACAGATTAACCTGAAGCGCCGAAGCGAAATACCTTTAACGGCAAATAGCGAATAGCCCTTTATAATTTCAGATTTCAGATTTAGAATTCAATATTTGTCCGAATCAAGTTCGAATAATTTTAAATATGCGATTTGAAATATGGAATCGCATATTATTTTGCCTTAAGCATTTCGGCTAAAGAGTTCTCTAAGTACTTTATATACTGAAAAGAATTTCTCAGCTCTTCCTGAAGAATTGTAAACAATTCGCTTTTTGTTGAATTTATACGAGTTAGGATATCCTGAGACGGAGACTGGCCGTATTCTTTGATGAGATTGGATAACTGTGTGTTTTTCTGTATTCTTTTTGTTTCTAAAGCGCCGTTGGCCTGAAGAAATTCAGATTCTTTATTCCTAAAAGATTCAAGCATCCGGCGTTTATAAAAATCCTGAGAGAATGAAAAACCTGAAAAGAGACTTAAAGTAAATACGGAAAGCATGAGTATAAAAACTATTTTTTTCATAATGTTTTCCTCCCTTTTAACCCATATTTTTCATTCTAATGCGAATTTCGATTTAGCAAGCCCTGTTTACGAATAAGGGTACTTCCCTATCTTTCCAGTTATAATCTTTGCCAATTTAAGAATTATATATGCCGAATAAAATGTTAAAATAAAAGCGAAAGACAGTTTGTAATAAGATATCCGGGCAAGATAATGGTATTTACCGACAAAAGTATCTATTACAATACTTTTCCCTCTTCCTAAGACAGCGATAGCCAAAGCTGACAACAGAGGGGAAATAAGAAAAAATACCTTTCTCTTTATAACGGCTTTTGACCTGATTCTTGTAAAAAACCATAGGACAACTTTACCAAAAAGGTATATACAGTATAAAGAAATAACTGTTAAGAATCCGATGACAGTCAGATTGACGGCGGTTTCAGGGTTATTTGAATATATTACCTGGCTTATTATGAATATTACAACTAAGACAGAGATTACCCATAGAAAGATAAAAGCTTCACGGTAAATAGGATTTCTTGACGTTTTAGGCATAGGTCAAAATAGAATAAACCCCGGAGGGCGAAACAGGTTGGGCCGTTGAGGGGGCCCCGGCTGCACTGGTGAACAGCCGATCTATATCCTCCGGGGAATAAGTCTTTTATAAATAACTACTTCTTTTCTTCTATGCTTTCCTGTTTCTTTAAGAATTTATATATTGTCAGTAAAGCTGTGAAATCAGCGGCTTTTATTTCAGAAGAGAGGTTTTCTATATCTGCCGATATTTCATGAACAGAAATATCAGCCATGCTTTTTTTTAAATCATGATAAACAGATATAATAGATTTGACAATATCTTCCGTGTTTCTTTTAGGGAATAATTTGTGTATAGCGCTTATACTGTTTATGTAATCATCTAATGGATAGCGGAAAGAATCCATAGTAAAGAGTTTTTCGGCATAACTATTTTTATCAATAGCCGGATAAGCAGATAAAGAAATTAGAATAAAACAAATAAAGCTTGTTATAGCTAATCCTTTAAATCGGCTCAAAGGGTTTTTGAAACGCGGATGTATAAACATAAATCTGAATATTGTTTTTTATCCTTCCCAGTAAGAAGTTTATATTAAAAACAACCGAAAATCAAGAAGAAATATCCTGGAGTTTGGAGTTCCCCCGTTTTTTTCGAATAACCAAGATATACCCTCATACCCTCACAGGCACAGGCAAGGGACAATAACCAATTAAACTCCAAGTTCCAATGTCCAAGATTTAGACTTGTTTTCTGCTTGGCATTTGATTATTGGTTATTGTTTGTATCTTGTCCCTTGATGATTGGTTATTTTTATCTCCTTAACTCATTACCGCGTAAAACAACGCATAAATTTATATCTGAATTATGAGAAGTGTCCAGGAAATATCGCGTTAACCCCATATCTTTTCTAATCCGAACGAAGATTTTATACGGGTATCCAGATGGTACCCCAAGAATTCTTCCAATATATTGAAAATATCATGTTCTCCGCCTGCTGATAAATTAAGCCTAAGGCTTTGAGAAAAACTATTGTTCTGTATATACTTTAATCCGGCTAAGAAGTCCGGCCTTATTTTTTTAGAAAAGTTATCATAACCTCTGCAGGAAGGGCATAAGAATCCGCCTAACTTTATGCTAAAATAGGCATTTTGGGAGATTTCCTTTTCGCATTTGACACAACTGGTCAAATGCGGGCGGAAACCGGTTAATTCCAAAATCTTTATCTGAAATATATATATGATTTTTAGGGGCGGATGCATACTTAGATAGGAAAAAGCTGAGTTTATTAAATCAAATATGCCGCGGGAAACAAAATGTAAAGGGGTAATTTTATTGATCAGCTCAACTATATAATTAGCCGCGGTATTCGTTTCAATATTACCGCGCAGAGAAGGAAAATCATCAATAATATCGGCATAGGAAACAAGGAATAAATCATTCCGGGACTCATAAAAAACAATCTCATTTAAGGAGAAAGTACTTAAAGAAGTGACAAAATTCTTTTTACCTTTACGAAATCCTTTTAACAAGCCGTGAATCTTCCCTGTGTTCCTGGTAAAGACATGAATAATTTTGCTGGTTTCTCTGAAATCAAACGCCCTTAAAATGAAACCTCTATCTGTTTTTACAGCCATACCAGCTAAAATATTTTTTGCATAAACACATATGCGTTAATTACCCCTAATGAAACCAGACTAACTATTACCCCAGCCAGTAATACGCCTAAGAGAATAGCGAAAAAGGATTTTCTAATTCCTATTTTACACAAACCGGCAGCTAAAGCTCCTGTCCATGCCCCGGTTACAGGCAAAGGAATTGAAACAAATATAACTAATCCCCAAAAATATAGTTTTTTAACAATGCCCGAACGCTTTTGAACTTTTTTAACCCACCACCGGAAAATCCTAAACCTTAAAAGCCAGTTGAAAAAATAGCGGTAGATGTATAACAAAGGTATGACCGGAAGGATATTCCCAAAAACCGAAAGCAGATAAACTTTAGGCAGTGAAAGATGAAAAAACAATAGGCCTAAAGGGATTGCCCCTCTAAGTTCCAAAACAGGCATAGCAGCCGCTAAAACAACTGCTATTTCCTTAGGCAGGTTTGTTATGAAATTAGGCATCATCATTCCAGGCATATTTACCAAGTAAAGGGACAAACATACATTCGCAGATTTTTTCTTTCTTGAATTCAGAATCGTTCATCTTTGTTATCTTAACTAAATTTTGGGAAAATCTTCCTCCTAAAGGAATTACAATTCTGCCTCCTTGAGAAAGCTGTTTTAAAACCGGTTCCGGAACTTTAAAGCTACCGGCAGTTACAATTATTCCCGAGAAAGGAGAGTTCTTTTCCCATCCCAAAGTTCCGTCACCAGTCTTGATGTTTATACAGGCAGGGTTTATATCTATTTCGGCATCGGAAAAAATATTATTTTTTCTTTGGGACTCTTTGTCAAAGCTGTCTCTTTCAAATACAGAATGAGGTTCTAATTTTACCTTATATCCTAATTTCTTAAGCCGGAGAAATGCCTGTAAGGACAATTCGGGGATTTTCTCAATCGTATATACATGGACGCCTAACCCTGCTAATACCGCTGTTTGATATCCAGACCCTGTGCCTAACTCCAGGATTTTTTCGCCTTTCTTAGGGCCTAAAACACAAGTCATTAAAGCTGTCATGTAGGGCTGGGATATAGTCTGGCCGAACCCGATTGATTCCGGTTTATCTGAATAAGCGGTTTCTTTCAATTCCGAAGGCAGAAAATCTTCCCGGGGAAGAGCTGAAAAAATATTTAGTATTTTCTCCTCAGTTATTCCTCTCTTCCTTATTTGAGCCTCAACCATTTCCTTGCGCAAAAGGCTGAATTTGGTATTCATCTTCTTGACATAATAAAGATTATAAAACGGATAGTATCCCAAAAAGGGTTAATATTGCTTTTCTCCCTGCTGTATATGCTTTTAACCGGCAGAGAATCTATTTTGTAGCCTGCTTCAGCTGTCTCTAAAATCAGTTCGGAATCAATTTCATATTTAGCGCTCTTAATAGTAATCTTTTCTAAGACTTTACGGCTTATAGCCTTAAATCCGCACTGGCTGTCGTATATCCTTTGTTTAGTAATAAGAGAAATAACTAAAGACATCAGCATATTGGTTAAGACTCTAAGAAAAGGCATATTCCCGGGATTTCGCATGCGGTTTCCATTAATGAAAGAAGATCCCTGTTTAAGCATGGAAATAAATAAATCCAATTCTTCTGCTGAATGCTGGGCATCAGCATCCATTATTATTACCGCATTACAATCAGGAATATTTTCTATTACATAATCAACCGCTCGTTTTACAGCTGATCCTTTACCCTGATTGCTTTTATTCTTTAAAAAAACATCTACTCCTTCTTTCTCAATTATATGAGATGTGCCGTCCGTAGAACCGTCATCAACAACAATCAAAGAAAGATTCTTGGACTTTATCTGACGGATAACACCGGCTATGCTGCAGGATTCATTAAAAGCGGGAATAATAACCCAAATGTTCATAATCTAATTACTCTAAAAAAAAAGGCTGAAACATATACCATTGGCTGGGGTATTTCTTTATGTAAGTTTCAATAACCTGTAAATATTCTGTAATAATCCTATCTCTATCTTTTTTGCTTCCGTCAGTATTGAAAGCCGGTATCGGCTTTTCGATAAAGAGTGAAAATTTATCGTCCTTTTCCCTGATAGAAAAAGCCGGAAGAATAACCGCGCCTGTTTTTAAAGCAAATTCTGCCGGCCCTAAGGGAATTTGAGCTTTACTTGAACAGAATTTAAAAACCTTTCCTGAATTCCCAAAATCCCTGTCGCCTAAAAAAGCAACAAGCCCTTTTTCCTTCAGCAAACGGTAACATTGCCTTAAAGCAAACCCTATAGGGATGACTTTGGTCCCGCAGTACGCTCTCTGCCGGTTAAAAAGATTGTTCACTTTTTTATGGACATGAGAAAGGGCTACTACATTTACCGGGCAGCCCAATTTTGAAACCAGGCATGCGCCTAATTCCCAGTTCCCGATATGGCCGCTTAAGAAAATGACTCCCGGGTAATTCTTTATCGCGGAATCTAAGTATTCCCTGTTTATAATGTTTACTTTTTCTTTAATGAATTCATCGTTCAATTTTGAGAAACGGAAAAAATCAACTAAATATTTACCAAAATTCTCAAAAACTTTTAAAGCAAGAATCCTAATCTCTCTTTCCGGAACTGAAGCGACAACCCTTTTAAGGTTATAAATCACGGCGTTTCTGTCTTTAGAAGAAAACCTAAACTGCAGGCGGCATATCAAGACAGCAATAAGATAGCCGGCTTTTAAAGGCAGGATGAGAACCAATAATTTTCCGGCCTTATATAAAATAAAGTTAACCATTGATGTTTTCAATAATTAAACCGGCAGTTTTCAGAGCAGCTCCGGGAGTAGAAAATTTTAATGTGTTTTCGCTCAGAGTTTTTAACTTGTTCCTATTTCTCAAGAGTTTTTCTGTTAAACTCACCGCTTCTTCCGGATTTCTTGCCTCTAATACGGCCTTTTCTTTCAATAAAACTTTCAAGTTGTTGCTTTCCTGTCCGGGAATAGGGTTAATCGCGATTATTGCCAGTTTTTTATTCAAAGCTTCAGAAACAGTTATTCCTCCGGGTTTGGTTATAATAATATCAGACGCGGACATAAGTTTATGAATCTTGTTTGTATAAGAAAATAACTCAGCCCGCTTTTTTAAGGGCAGTTTTCTAAGACGCCTGTAAAGATTCTTATTTTTACCGCAGACAGCAGCTATTTGAAAATTCAAATTTGACTTGTCTAATCCGGAAATAATTTTTTCAATCGGGCCTAATCCCGACCCTCCCCCCATAATAAGCACTAAAGGAAGACTCTTGTCAAAACGCAGGCTTTCCTTTGCTTCCTGTTCTGTAATTTCTCCGCTGAATTCAGGCATAATCGGTATCCCGAAAGTTTTTAATTTTTCTTCGGGAATACCCGAATCCAAAAACCTCGGTTTACAGCCGGAATAAGGCAAAATATAGTAATCAATGTTGTCATAAAACCAAAAGCCGTTAGGCCAAAAATCTGTTATAACCCCGGTTAGGAGAATAGGCGAACGGGAAACTTTTTTGTAATGCGAAGATAACCCGCAGGGAAAAGCCTGGGTAGAAATAACAGCCTGGGGTTTTATTTCTTCTATAAGCCTTGAGAATTTTTTAAAATCGCAGGCGTGGATAAACCTTTTCCAGGGATTCAACCCGCTGATTACTGTCTTCTTATCATAAATATTGCCCCAAAGAAAAGGGATTTTTCTTACAATAAAAGAATAAATAAAGTTAATTAAGACTGAAGCATAAGGATGAAATTTCTTTAGTATATCTATGCTAAAGACTTCAATGTCAGGGTCTGACTGAATAAAAGCTTCTTTAATAGCCTTAGCGGCTTTATAATGGCCGGAAAGGTTTGTAATGTAAAGCAGAAGTACTCGTTTCTTCATAAGAATAAATGAACCTCATAATAAACTATTACCAAAACTATTTAAGTTTTAATCACCAACAACCAAGTCATTTTCAATATCCAAGATGCAAGTTATAAGAAACAAACAATAACCAATAACCAATAATCAATAACCAGGCTAAATAATTCTCTCATACTCTTTGATTACCTGCCCCGATATTTTATCGGGGTTGAAATTTGGATATTGGTTGTTATTTTCCGCCAGAGGCGGATCAGCCTTTGGCTAAGGCCATTGTGTTTTGGTAATTGTTTCTTTTAACCCAAATAATGCGGTTAGCATTATTTGCCCGCTTGTGCCCGTGAGGGTACCTGTGCCCGCAAGGGTATAGGGCCGACCCCATATTTTCCACTGGAAAAGTATGGCTTGTGCCCGTAAGGGTAAAAGGTCGGGGTTACCTAAGGGAAAAATGCTGTGTACTCTTTAGTACAACCTCTGTTTAACGAACCGTTTAGGCTGCCGGACATTATGAGCATCTTGCGTTCTCAACAGCATTTTCCCGGTTAAAAACAATTTTTTTAATCAATCCCTTTGCCTGCATTTTTCCATAAAACTTTTTGATGAATCCGCAGCAGCCCTTTCTTATATGCGTTAACAAATGCCCGGACAGCCACAGGATTGAACTGTTTTCCTCTTTGGCTGATAATTTCTTTCTTAGCCTCCTCTTGGCTTAATGCCCTGCGGTAAGGCCGGGCAGAAGTCATAGCGTCATAAGAATCAGCGACTGCGAGTATTGCCGCAATTAAGGGGATTTTCTTTCCCTTTAACCCTTCAGGATATCCCCTGCCGTCGTAACGTTCATGATGATATCTTACCCCGCTTAATATATCTTTAAATTCCGCGATCGGCTCTAAGATACGCACTCCCATTAAGGAATGGGCCTGTATTAATTCTCTCTCTTTTAAAGATAACTGGCCTTTCTTGTTAAGTATTTTTTCTGAAATTCCTATTTTCCCTATATCATGAAGCAAGGCGGCGATGCGCAGGTTTTCCCTTAAATCATCTACTTGCTCTAAATCTATCTTTATTAAATTCCGTATTTCGTTAAGAATAACTAAAGAATAAAAAGTTACCCTTTCGGTATGCCCAAAAGTATAGTTATCCTTTGTTTCAATAGCCTGTGCTAAAGCCTGAACTGTATTTAGAAACAGTGAACGGGTTTTATCCGCCTGGTTTTTCAAATCTTCAAACAAAGCCGTATTCTTTATCGCCATTACCACATCAGAAGCTAAAATAGAAAGAAACCCTAACTCACTGTTTGTAAAATGGGGCGAGGATAGTTTCCTGCCTAAAAAAAGAATACCTACCAAATCGTCACGAAAAAAACCTGCCACACAGGCACTAGCTTGAAAAAAAGACAGATTAAGGATAAGGCTTTCATAAAATCCCCGCAATTTATTGTCTTTTAGAAAAGGCCTTTTTTTTAGAAGAAACTTCAATTTCTCTAATATAAGAAATTTCCCTGAATCTATACGCTTATCTTTCTCAAGAAAATAACGGATAATCGGGTTTGTCTTATCTATTTTTGCAAAGCCGGCAGGGACTTTAAGCCCTTTTTCTCCCCGGGATACAGTAATAACGTATTCTTTCTTATTGCGGTCGTAAAGAAAAATGCTGGCATGCCTTACTTTTATATTCCGGACAATTGTCCTGAGTATAATTTTGGTCAAAAGGCCGGTATCATGGATTAATATCATCTGGCGGGCAGCTTTTTCTAATTCTATTCTATAATCCGGAGTTGAAAACAAAATGTGTTTCATATCAGATTAACCTGCTGATTGTAAGATGCAGTTCTCTGAGGTCTAAAGGTTTAGTTATATATTTGTAGGCTCCGTAGCTCTTAGCCTTAGATAATGACTCTGGGTCATTTCGTCCTGTAACCATAATGACAACCGCTTTTTTATTTTGTTTTTTGAACTTTTTTAAAAGATCCAACCCGTTTACACCGGGAATAGTAATATCTAAAAGAACTATATCCGGCTTATTTAAGTCAAAAATATCTTCAGCCTCTTTTCCGTTTACGGCGGTAAAAACGCGGCTTCCTCTGCGCCGAAGAAAATTCTTTATAAATTCAACTATTTCTTTTTCGTCATCAACTATAAGTATCTTTTTCATATTTTTTAACCTTCAAAGATTTGTGGAAATCCTGCTCAAAGATAACCAAATTGAAATTTATTATACTATTTTTGGATATTTCTAACAAGGTTTTTATGCTGAACGAATTGACTCGCATTAAATGTTACCCAAATTAATTCCAAAAGGATTTGTTGATTCATAATTAATATTACCGAAAAAATACCTTCTAAAAGAGAATACTTTAGGGTCATTCTTAATTAATGTGAACAAATTTCTATAACTTAATGATTCGCAAATTGTTGGGCTAAATCCAAGAATGGCCCTTGATTGCACAGATTATTAAAAGATTACAAAGATTGTTTTCTGTTAGTATATCGGTGTAATCAGGTTCTTTCAATCTCACAAAAAATAAGAAAGAACCATATTTTATAAGTCCATGAGCCGAAATGGAATATTTAGAAGCCCATCAACCAATGGACTACCTCGCAGCAAGCTACGAGGTATCAAAAACTTTTCCAAAAAAGGAAACGCAGCAAGCTGCGGGGAATTAAACCATAGATCCTTCGACTCCCTTCGGCCGCTCAGGATCAATTCGGCTATAGACTTTTTCTTCGAAAAAGTCTAAGTCTCATTGATTAAACAACATCCACACATAGAGACGCTATAGCGTATTTATGTGTGGTTATAAAAACAAAAAAAATCTGCGGAGGGCTATATGATTATTCAGGAATAAAGAAACAGCAAGTAAGAAATGAAAACTGTCCAGACAAGTATTTCATAAATAAAACTTCCGACTTATGAAGATATTCTTTCCTATGCCGCGAAAACTGCTCTAAAACAAACTTCCATACTATAACACATAATCTTGCGGCCGCAAGATTATGTGTTAACCGGGATAACGCAGTATACCTATACCCTTGCGGGCACAAGCACTCTTGCTGGCATAGGCACTCTTACAGGCACAGGCGGGCAAATAATGCTAACCGCATTATTTGGGTTAACGTGTTACAAAATAGTGTTAAGATCAGGGAAAAAAGTTACTCAAAAAACTCTGCTATAGCAGAGTTTTTTGAGTATGTCTTTTGAAAAGGCGGTATAACAATAACATATCGTGTTTACCGGAGTGGAATCATGCCTACACATTGACAGAAGACAGAAGGCAAATTAGCTCATAGCTGATAGCTAATAGCGAATAGCAAATAACCCGGTATTACACTTCGGGAATGTAAAAAAGGACACTCCCGAAGTGTCTCAGGGTAAGAACACATAATAACTGGTGACTGTTTGTTAGGAATTGCCTGTCCCGGGTATTTCCCTATGAATAACTGGTGACTGGTAAACGGAAACTGGACACGATAGAAGCATTAATCTTGTATTTTAGAAATGTGTTCTGAAATGGTAGGATGAATAAATAAACTGTTTTTTATAGCTTCATATTTGATATGGTTGCGGATACAAAAGGCAAAATAGCCGATTATTTCGTGCGCTATATTGGATATTATATGCGCACCCAAGATATATCCTTCTTTATCTGTCAAAAGCTTTATAAATCCTTCATTATCAGAATATACCAATCCTCCTGATGAAGACCTGATACTGTATTTGTCAATTTTATATTCTATTCCTTCTTTATCAGCCTTTTCCTGAGTGATTCCGCAAAAAGCCGCGGAAGGAACAGTAAAGATTGAATGCGGAATCCCCTTATAATCAACTTTTTCCTTCATTCCTCCAATATTCCGGACACAAAGCTTTCCTTCATATTCCGCAGTATAGGCATACAAATAATTTCCCAAAGCATCTCCGGAGATATAAATATTAGGAACTTCTGTCTGTAAGTAATCATTCACTTTCAAAGGATGTTTGTCTAAGAGTAATCCCGCGTTTTCAATATTAAACCCTGACAAATTGGGCAATCTTCCAATTGAAACAATAATCTTATCCAAGCCTGAATAATCATATTTTGAAACATCGCAATTCAGCAGGACATCAATCCCTCTTTTCTGAAGGATTTTCATTAACCTTAAAGAAATCTCACGGTCAAATGAGGGAATGATCCTGTCTCCCTTTTCGGCTAAAACAACTTTTCTGCCCAAAGAAGATAAAAGGAATGAATACTCTACTCCAACCGCTCCTCCTCCTACTATAAGATAACTGTCATAAAACTCACTGCTGTTTAGGAATTCTTCAGGAGTAAAACACTTCCGGCTGTCGAGAAAGCCAAGCTTTGCCGGAGAAGAACCGGAAGCTATAATAATAAATTCAGAATCAATTTCTCCTGAATCGGTTATGATTGTATGCTTATCTTTAAAACTGGCTTCGGAATTAATAATATCTACGCCTCCTGCTTTAAGATAAGCAGAAGCTGAATTCCTCAATTTAGCAGTTAAGCTCTCTTTCTCCTGAAAAAGAATGCCTGTTTCTTTTCTTTCAGCCGCATTCCTTAAATAAAACTTAGTAGGGATACACCCGGAATTCAAACATACTCCTCCTATCATTCCTCTTTCTATTAAAACAGCCTTTATCCCCTGATTTATACATTCTTTTGCCGCGGAAATACCGGCAGACCCGCCTCCAATTACAGCTATTTTATATTTCCTTCTGCTGTCCATATTATGGTTTGGTATAGTTAGGTATGATTAAATATCTTCAGGTATTATTAAGCATTGCCGACTGGCGGCGGAAAGATTCGCCTGTTCTCTTAAGCATTCTCTTTTCTTTTAGCGGCAGTTTAAACTCCAGGATTTCTTCGGCCCCCTTCGCCCCGATGACAACAGGGACTCCCATACAGATATTCTTTAATCCGTATTCTCCGTCTAAATACACAGAAACAAATGAAAGCTTTCTTTTATCTTCGGCAATTGATTCAATTAGATCCGTACAAGCCGATGCCGGAGCAAACCTCGCGCTTCCTGTTTTAAGCTCCCCCACTATTTCTGCCCCTCTGTTTACAGTTAGATCCTTAATCTTTTTTGCTTCTTTACCTGTGAAATACCCTTTCAACGAAATCCCTGCCGCTGTTGTCAAATCAGATACTAACATATCTTTACCGTGAGCTGAAAAGACGACCGGGTTAATACTTTCAAAAGAAAGATTCAGCCTTTTATGAATTATATTAGCCAAACGCGAAGAATCAAGGCCTGAACCCATACCCAAAACCCTCTTACTTGAAAAACCTGTCATTTTTAACACAAGGTAAGTCATCAAGTCTAAGGGATTAGTAACAACAATAACCAGTGCTTTAGGCGATAATTTTTTAATAGTTTTAGATATTTCTCCCAATACGCCTGAATTTATCCGTATTAAGTCTTCTCTCTTCATTCCCGGTGAACGCGGCTTTCCGGCTGTAATTACAACTATATCCGAAGACTTTAAAAGGGCAAGATTGCATCCTCCCCGTATACTTATATTCGATTTAAAAAAGAAACGGCAGTCTTCCAAATCTAAAGCAATACCTTTTGCCAAGCCGGGCCTGATGTCAATTAAATTAATTTCTGCCGCGAGTTTCTTTGCCAAAAGCAGGAAGGCTATATTGCTTCCAACATTTCCGGATCCTATAATGGATATCTTTTTAATTGACATGTGAAACGCTTTGCCGCGTTACTAAACTGTTACACTGTTCTGTTGTTTAACCGGGAAAATGTTGTTGAGAGCGCAAAATGCTCATAATGCCCGGCAGCCTA
>CAZSRG010000018.1:0-22036 GCA_964609315.1 uncultured Planctomycetia bacterium | reverse complement strand
GGCTGCCGGGCATTATGAGCATTTTGCGATCTCAACAGCATTTTCCCGGTTAAACATTCTAAGTCCGGCTGTAAATGTTCTATATGCGGTTCCCTGATAATATGACTGTTATACTGTGAATCTTACCTCTTTATTCTCAAGTTCTCAAGAACATTAGAATAAAGAAATAATACAGTCCTTAGAATTTGCGAATAAATCTTGACATTACTGGTGATATTTATTGTTTGCCTGCTTAGCTCTTTCCTGTTAAAATACCTTCTATGCTTACTAAGCTTAAGTCTGCCATCAATATCGGGCTGGAAGTTGAATTTGTGGATGTCGAAGTTGATGTGTCTTCCGGACTGCCCAGAATAAGTTTAGCCGGACTTCCTGATACAGCAATTAAAGAGAGCAAAGACAGGGTTGAGTCTGCTGTCAGGAATTCCGGGTTTTCTTTTCCCAAAGACAAAATCACTATTAATTTCGCGCCTGCCGGGGTTAAAAAAGAAGGAGTATTTTTTGATTTAGGGGTCGCCTTGGGCTTATTAGGGTCAACCGGCCAGGTATCAAGGTCTTATTTAAAAGAATATTTATTTATCGGCGAGCTCTCTTTAGACGGCAGTTTGCGCAGGGTTAACGGGGTCTTGCCTATTGCTTTAGCTTTGAGGGATAGTCCGATAAAAAAGATTATCCTTCCTTATGAGAATGCTCAGGAAACTTCCGTTATTAAAGGAATAGAAACTTATCCTCTGAAGAGTTTAAGTGAGGCTGTAAGTTTTCTTAACAAGGAAATAGAGATATCTGCTTATGAAAAGGATATAACCAGTTTAACAGAGCGGCCTGTATATGCTGTAGATTTCTCAGAGGTTAAAGGCCAGCATTTTGTAAAACGCGCTTTAGAAATTGCCGCCTCGGGCAGCCATAATGTCCTTCTTATCGGTCCTCCCGGTTCAGGCAAGACCATGTTGGCGAAACGTCTGCCTACGATCCTTCCGGATATGGAGTTTGAGGAAGCATTAGAAACCGCTAAGATATATAGTGTGGCCGGCTTATTGAGGGGGAATTCTTCTCTGATTGCCGAAAGGCCGTTCAGAAACCCGCACCATACCTGTTCAAGTGTTTCTTTAGTAGGAGGGGGCAGTTTTCCTAAACCCGGCGAAGTCAGCCTGGCTAATAACGGTGTCCTGTTTTTGGACGAACTTCCGGAATTTAAACGCGATTCTTTGGAAGTTTTGCGCCAGCCTTTAGAAGACGGGATTGTGACTGTTGCCAGGGTTAGAAAAACCTTGAAGTATCCGGCGAAGTTTTTATTAATTGCGACCATGAACCCTTGCCCCTGCGGCTATTTTGGGTATGAAAAAAAAGGCCATGTCTGCCGCTGTTCGCCTAATCAGATACAGAAGTATAGGCACAAAATATCCGGCCCGCTTCTTGACCGGATAGATATTCATATAGAAGTCCCTTTTGTGGAATCCGGCCGGCTTATAAACGATGATGATGAAGGCGAACCTTCCCTGGAGATAAGAAAGAGAGTAAACCAAGCGCGGGAAATACAGAAAGAACGGTTTAAAAGGTTTAAAATCTTTTTTAATTCCCAGATGAGCCATTCTCAAGTCAGGAGATTTTGCAGGATTCCGCCGGAGACAAAAGGTTTCTTAAAGAATGCCGTTGATGAATTAGGGTTCAGCGCCCGGGCTTATGATAAAATTCTGAAAATTTCCCGGACAATCGCCGATTTATCCGCAGAGGAAGGAATACAGCCTTCACATATAGCTGAAGCGGTCCAGTATAGAAGTTTAGACAAAACATTTTGATTAACAACGGGTTATAGCCTGTTGTTCCCGGGCTGTCTTTAAAAAACTTGATTTTAGTTTCCTTTTGGCTATAATTTTAGGAATTATGTGGAAAGAAATCTTCTCTAACAGGATCATTTCAGCTACATTAATAAGCTGGTTTATTGCCCAGAGTATAAAAATCATATTTAATGTGGTTAGAGAAAAGAAATTCAGTTTTGTCTGGTTGTTGTCTACTGGAGGGATGCCTTCAGCTCATGCCGCCAGTGTAAGCTGTCTATCTGCGGCTATAGGGATTAAACAGGGTTTTTCTTCGCCTTTGTTCGCTTTCTCGGTTATATTTGCCCTCATTGTTATGTTTGACGCTCAGACCTGGAGGAGGTCTATTGGGGTTCAGGCAAGGATTCTAAACAATATTGTAGATGATCTGCATTCAGGCCGCCAAATTGAGGAAAAAAAACTCAGAGAACTTATCGGGCACACTCCGATAGAAGTTTTTATAGGAGCTCTTTTAGGCGTTTTAACAGCTATAATTTTCACCTTATAAAGGAGGGAGAATTGTCCAAAGTAGTACCGATCCTTATCTGTTTACTGCTTGCGGGGTGCGCACGGGTTTCAAGTGATAAAGCCGAGGCAGAAAAGCTTGTTTCAGCTTCCGGAGAAATAGCTAAGATTCAGGCATTAGAGAAGAAAGGGGATGAGCTGACTGCCCGCAGGATGTATAAAAGTCTTTTCTCCAGGCTCTCAGGGGTTAAAGATATTGAGATTGTTCGGGAAAAAATTGAGGATTTGAACATTAAAATCCTTTTTTCTAAAATGATAGACGATAAAAGTATTCTTTATAAGGTTAAGAGGGGGGATTCGTTAGGTAAGATTGCTAAAGAGTTCAATACCACAACGGAGTTAATTAAGAAAGCAAACAGCTTGAAAAGCAGCGTTATATACGCGAAGCAAAAACTTAAAGTCCCGAAGATAAAGTTTTCGGTTTTGGTTGATAAGTCGGACAACACGCTGTTTCTTAAAGCGGACGGGGAAGTTTTTAAAACCTATGTTGTCTCAACCGGTAAGAATAATTCTACTCCGGTAGGGGATTTCAAGATAGTGACTAAGATTAAAAACCCTGCCTGGTTCAGGAAAGATGTAGGAGCAGTTGTCTCCCCGGGAAGCGCGGATAATATTTTGGGGACACGCTGGATGGGGTTAGATATTCAGGGTTATGGTATACACGGAACTGTTGCCCCTGATGATTTGGGAAAACAGATTACGGCCGGGTGTATCCGTATGGATAATAAGGATGTTGAAGAGCTTTTTTCTATCCTTCCCAGGGGGACAGAGGTCAAAATAATAAATTAGGAAGAATTCGTATCGTGTCTTTTTCCATATTATGTATTGTGCAATACGCGCGACGTTATAAATAGGTAATTATGAACGGATTAGAATTTGAGAAGCCGATAACGGAGTTAGAAGAGAGGATAAAAGAGCTGAAAGAATTCTCTTCTAACCGCCGGATTGATTTGTCTTCGGAAATAGATAAACTCTCAGGCAAACTTGACAGGCTGAAAAAAGATATTTACGGCGGGCTAACCCCTTGGCAGAAAATCCAGATAGCCCGTCATCCCAAGAGGCTCTATACTTTAGATTACATTAGGATGATGATGACAGATTTTATTGAGCTTCACGGCGACAGGCTTTACGGTGATGATAAGGCTATGGTTACAGGGTTAGCTTCTTTGGATAAGATTAGAATCGCGGTTATAGGCCATCAGAAAGGCAGGGATACTAAAGAAAATATTGCCCGCAACTTTGGGTGCGCTCACCCTGAAGGGTATAGGAAAGCTATGAGAATTATGCGGTTGGCTGAACGGTTTAACCTGCCTATAGTAATATTGATTGATACCCCGGGTGCTTATCCTGGTGTCGGAGCGGAAGAACGCGGCCAGGCTGAAGCAATAGCGGAGAATATCAGGGATATGTTTTCTTTAAGGACTCCCATTATCTGCTCTGTCATCGGAGAAGGAGGATCCGGTGGGGCTTTAGGGATAGGAGTAGGTGACAGGGTCTTAATGTTCGAACATTCTTATTATTCGGTAATATCGCCTGAAGGGTGCGCGGCCATTTTGTGGAAAGATTCAGCTAAGGCAAAAGAAGCTTCCGGGACTTTAAAGCTTACCGCGAAAGATTTAATCGGATTCGGTATCATTGATGAAATTATTGATGAGCCTTTGGGGGGAGTGCATAAGGATCCTGAGTTAGCTGTGTCTAATCTTAAAACTGCCTTGTTGAAAAATTTGCAATTCCTTTCAAAAGTCCCTGTTGATAAATTGCTTGCCTTAAGGTACGCGAAATTTAGGAAAATGGCTGTGTTTGAAGAGTAACCCCCGTTAGAAAAAAGTTTTCTAACGGGGTAAACTTTGCTGTACGCCAAAAATATTTTTTAACTGATTATGAAGGCATATACTGAATTAGTAATCTTAGGTATTTTAAAGGACGGCCCGAAACACGGCTATGAAATCAAGAAATTTCTTAAGAATGTTTTAGGCGTCTTTACAAGTTTTGAGTCAACTTCCATTTATTATTCCCTTAACCGGCTGGAAGAAAAAGGCTGTTTGAAGAAAAAGTTAGCCAGAAAGGAACTTCATCCCGAGAAGCATGTATACAGTTTGACTTATAAAGGGGAAGCTTTGCTTATGCGGCTTCTGTCCGATAATTTTCTTTCATTAAACCGGCCGTTTGTAAATGTTGATCTGTCGTTTTATTTCCTGCCCTATATGGAAAAGGAAGCCTTGGAAAAAAAAGTGAAAATCAGGGTTAGGGCATTAGAAAGAATTAAACGCTGGCTGGAGAAGCGGGTTGACGGATTCAGCCCGGATGAACCCGGGTATTTAAAGATAATTTTTGAACATAACCTCTGTTTAATAAACGCGGAGATATCTTTTACTAAAGGATTCTTGAAAAACCTTCTTTCCTAAATCCGCGAGTTCTTAAAAGGCGGATAAGCTGTTAAAATAGACGGTATGAGACAGGATATAAAAGGGTTAACCCGGCAGAATCTTGAAAGCCTGCTGGTTAAAGAAGGGTTTCCTAAATTCTCTTCTTCGCAGATTTTCAACTGGGTTTATAAAAAAGGGACAGAGGACTTTTCTTTGATGAGCAACTTGTCCAACAGGTTAAAGAAACATCTTGGCGAAAAGTTTTATTTATCAGGCATAAAAGTTATGAAAAGAGAAAAGTCGTCGGACCGAACGGAGAAATTCCTGTTTAAGCTTAAAGACTCAAGCTTTATAGAAACAGTTTTAATCCCTGAACCTAAACGAAATACCCTCTGCCTTTCTTCACAGGCAGGGTGCAGGTTTAAATGCGCTTTCTGTGTCAGCGGAGCCGGAGGGTTTAAAAGAGATTTGTCGGTATCTGAGATGATAAACCAATATTTGGAAATCGGCAGATTAATTCACCCTTTAAAGGTAACCAATATCGTATTTATGGGAGTAGGCGAGCCTTTGGATAACTATAACAATGTAATAAAAGCGGTCAGGATATTTATGGACGGGCAGGGGGTATATTTAGGCAAACGTAAAGTGTGTATATCCACTTCAGGCATTATCCCTAAAATATACAGTTTAGCTGAATTGGGATTAGGGGTTAGGCTTTCGGTTTCTCTCCATTCGGCTTTTAATTCTGTCCGCAGCCGGATTATGCCGGTAAATAGGAAATACCCTTTGCCTGAATTGATGAAAAGCTTAAAATTCTTTATTAAGAAAGAAAGATTTCCGGTAACTTTTGAGTACCTTTTGATAAAAGGGGTAAACTCCTCTTTAAAAGACGCGGATAAATTAGCTTCTTTGGCTAAATCTTTGCCTTGTAAAATAAACCTTATTCCCTATAATCCATCGCCTTTTTTTGACTGGCAGGCTCCTTTGAAAGAGGATGTTACGATATTTAAAGACAGGCTTAAAAGTAAGGGGGTTTTCTCCACTTTGAGGAGAGCGCGCGGACGGGATATTTCCGCTGCCTGCGGCCAGCTAAAAGCTGAGATTTTCTTAAGAAAAGGAGTTGATTCCTTAGATAATAAATGTTAAGTTAATATGGTAAGTGGAGGATTGACAATTATTAAGGAAGTTCCGCAAGTTGCGGCTTCATTGGTTAATTTGTAAATATTAAGGAAATCCCGCCTCAGAGAAGATGTTGGAAAAATCTCTTTGATATTTTTCCAACCTTCGGCGGGATCAATTCGGCCATGCAACTTATGTCATCCTTTGGATTCCATAAGTTGCGGCCTCATTGAGGGGGTAGGTATGTTAAGAAGAAAACGGGTTTTTACGCTTATTGAGTTGGTGACCGTAGTTATTGTTATAGGTATTCTTTCCGGATTAGGGGTTGTGGGGTATAACCAGGTTTTGGAAAACGCGAAAGCGAAGGTCTGCGCTACTAACCAAAAGGCTTTAGAAAAAGCGATAGAGATCTATTCTTTGGAGCATGACGCTTTGCCTGCTTCTTTAGGCCTGCTCAGGTTGGAGGATTTGCGGAAAGGGTATGCTCAGGCTCTAAAGGGTAAGGAACTGCGTATGGGATTCAATTACTGGCTTATTAAAATAAGCACTCCCAGTCAGGCTTACGCCGCTTTCTTAACTCCGGATAACTTGAAAAAGTACGGAGTTAGTGAAAAGATATTTCATTGTCCTTCGGATTCTGACGGCGGAGTATCCTACGGAATTAACGCGGATTTGAGAGATCTTAAATGGAGTGAGATTCCTGAAGGTACGCCTATTATTGCTGACTGTGATAATTATACTTTTAATTCTTCCACAAACTTTCCTGAACGGCATAAACGGAAGCTTCTTACAGAAAGCTTTGCCCAGATGGACCTAAAGGGCCAAGCGGTTGTAGGAGAAGATAATAGTCAGCTTAGTACAGAAGTTTCTAAAGCTCAGGATTGTATCTCAAGTTTTAAGACATGTAAGGATAGCTGTCCTTATGGCCAGGGAGGGAAGCTTTGCCGTCAAGGTTGCCATGATAATTTTAACGAATGTATGGATTAAATCCTTCCGTAATGGCCGGTTAACTTGACATGGTGAGTCTGCGTCCTGATTAATTTATAGTTTATGATTGAAAAGTAAACCCCGTTAGAGGACGTTGTTCTCTAACGGTCCGCGGTGACGGTGGCTTTAAACCATTGTCACCTTCAATCGGTAATGACCATCGATTAAAATCGGCTTGCCCTGGGGAATAAGTCGAATCAATATATTCCACAGGGTGAACTTTCTCTAACGGGGTAAGAATCCGTGCCGGAGGCGTGCTAAGTTTATGCCCTTTTTTTATAGAAATAAGCATTTTTTCTATCCTTTGATAATCTGGCTTCTGATTGTCTGCTGGTATTTCATTTTCATTTCTCCTTATCTGAATACTCTAAGGCTCAAAGCTAAAGATTTTATTTTCTCCCAGGCCTTTTATCTTTTCTATAACCCCCCTTCTGAATTTAGAGATATTGTTATTGTTGCCATTGACGAAACTTCCCGCAGAGATATAGGCGGCCGGTGGGACCGGGAGGCCAATGCTAACATCCTAAAAAAGATTATTTCAGCTTCGCCTAAAGTTATAGGGTTAGATATAATCTTTTCGGGAAAGGGAGAAGAAGAAAAAGATAACGCTTTAAAACATACCTTTGAATCTTTTCCCAATATTGTCCTTGCCTATGCTTTAAGGGGCAATAATACTGTCTTGCCTGAGAAGGAATTCATTGATTCGGTAAAGGCAGTGGGGTTTGCCAATAAAATAGCCGGCAGAGACAGTGTGGTAAGGAAAACCCGCCTTTTTCAAAAAGGCAGTTACGGGATTTACAAGTTTTCCTTTGACGCTTATGTTTTAGCGGCATATTTAGGTGTAGACGGCCAGGATATAAAGGTTAAAGGCGGGAACCTAATTATCGGCAGTAAACTTTCTGTTCCTTCAGAACAGGGAATCATTCCGATCGACTATTTGGTTCATCCTGATAATTTTATTACTGTTTCAGCCGGTTCAGTTTTGAAAGGAGAAGTTCCTCCTGTGCTGTTTAGGGACAAAATTGTCTTAATAGGAGAGACTGATCCTTTAATGCATGACGTGCATCTTACACCTTTAGGATTAGCTCCCGGAGTTACGATTGTCGGGAATTCTTTGACTATGCTGTTGAGCAAGAGGTTTATTCATTCCTTTTCAGGAGGCCGGACTTTCCTTTTAGTTTTTCTTTTAGGTTTAGTCCTTATTGCCTTTGGCTGTCTGTTCCGTCCGGCGGTTTCTTTTATTGTTACTTGTGTTTATCTTGCCGGAATCTTTTCAGGGTTTGTGTATTTGAGGGCAAAGGGCGTAGAACTTGATTATTTAAGCGTTTTGCTGATGCTGGCTTTAGCCTATGTTTGCTTTAATGCCTATAAATACAGCTACCTCATATATATGAGCAGTAAGCTGAAGAAGTTGGCGGTAACTGATCCCTGGACGGGGTTTTATTCTTTACGTTACTTTATGCTTACTCTTGATGCGGAGCTGAAGAGAAAACAGCAGGGCATGGCAGTTATAGGTTTCTTGATAACTAACCAGAAAAGCCTGTTAAACATTTTGAGCTTTGAGGAGTACAAATCTTTAATAAAATCCTTAGCCGGAGAAATACGTTTAACGCCGGTTCGTTTATATAAAGGGGCAGTTTTTACCCGCATATCTACAAATCTTTTAGGGGTTTCTGTCTTGACGGATAATAAAGATACTTGCGGAGAGCTTGTCCGGGGGATTTTAGGTAGAATAAATACTAAAGAATTCAGGGTATCGGGGAAAAAAGTCAAAGTTTCTCTTAAAGGTATAGTAGTTTATAAAGATAGAGGGAGAAAGGCTGATTCCGGCCAAATTTTTTCGGCAATAGAAACATCTTTAGGTAAAATAGACTTGTTTCCGGATAAACCTATCATTTTCCAGGATATAGAAGAAGGGGTCGTTGAGATAGATAAAGATAAATTTCTTTCTAAGGGCATGGATTTTCTGGCGTCGGATTTAGCCGCCCGGGACAAAGATATTGAACAGTCTTTAAAAGAGGTCATTCGGTCCAAGCAGGAGATTGAAAAAGCCTATTTAGAAAGTATCACTTCTTTAGTCAGGGCATTGGAAGAGAAGGACACTTTTACCCAGGGCCATTCCGAGAGGGTAGCTGAGTATTCTTTGCGGATAGCTAAGGAGACGGGGTTATCGGAGAAGGAGTGTGATACTGTTTACCGCGCCGCATTATTGCATGATATCGGAAAAATCGGCATTCCTGATTATATCCTGCATAAAAAAGAAAAGCTGTCGGAAGAAGAGATCAACTTAATAAGGAAACATGAGATAATCAGCGTCCAGATTCTAAAGCCTATAAAAGCTTTTGAAGAACTTTTACCTATAGTCCTTTCCCACCATGAATGGTTAGACGGAACAGGTTATCCTTACGGGTTAAGCGGAGATATGATTCCTAAGGGGGCGCAGATTTTAGCTGTCGCGGATTCCTTTGATGCTATTACCAGCGGAAGAGGGTATAAAAAGGGGAAGAGTTTTAAAGAGGCGATTGAAGAATTAAAAAAGTTCAGCGGGACACGCTATAATCCCGAATATATCAAAGCCATAGAGAAAGTTACGGGTATAAAGTAGAGAGAGCTAATCAGCGGGATGTAATAGAGCGGGGGCTATTTTTGGTTGTTTTCTCCTCTGATGTTTTTTAAAGAGAGCATGGTCTTAACCGACTTTATAATATCTTTTTTTGTGCAGGGTTTAGTCAGATAATGGTCAGCTTCTAAAGAATATCCTTTTTTCATGCTTTCAAAGTCCTGAATAGCTGTAAGCATTATTATCGGTATCCATTCTTTTATATTCTTGCGTATCCATTCCAGGACCCCGAATCCGTCGCATTTAGGCATTTTTATGTCTAAAATGGCCACGTCAGGTTTCTCAGCCAGTATTTTCTCTTTTGCTTCTTCTCCGTCCTGAGCGGTAACAACTTCAAGCCCTTCGGATTTCAGCATCTTGCTGAAAAAGAACAAAAGGCCTTCTTCATCATCCGCAAGGAGGATCTTAGCCATGATTTTAGAACTTTCCTCTCTATTTGGAACTGGTGTAAAATACACCAGTTCCTGATTATGATGATTAACCCTCGATTACAATGATTGAAAACATTGATTTTTAAATCGCTGAAATCAGGCATTGGTGCTATTTATTATGCACCAGTGTCTATTTGTCTGAATGCCGAGGGCGGGAGTTGAACCCGCATGAGGTTACCCCCATCGGTTTTTGAGACCGACATGTCTGCCAGTTCCATCACCTCGGCAGATAACGACATTGCAGTTTATCAAACATAGAACAAATAGGGTTAAATGATAACATTATGGTTTTTCTTTGTCAATTGACAATTTTAATCTGAGGTGTTAATATAGCGCCATTGTGTAATCTGCGGTTCTGGGGCTGTAGCTCAGCTGGGAGAGCATCACGCTGGCAGCGTGGGGGTCAGGGGTTCGAACCCCCTCAGCTCCATTTTAATTCAATGAGACTTAGACTTTTTCGAAGAAAAAGTCTATAGTCGAATTGATCCTGAGCGACCGAAGGGAGTCGAAGGATCTAGGGTTTAATTAAACCCAAATAATGCGATTAGCATTATTTGCTCGCTTGTGCCCGCGAGGGTGCTTGTGCCCGCGAGGGTATAGGGTACGGCATTTTTCCGGTAAAGGTGAAAATTGCTGAGATTAGGCGTTCATGTTTCAACCGCGGGGAAAATCTATAAAGCTGTAGACAGGGCAGTTGAACTCGGATGTAATGCTATGCAGATTTTTTCCCGCAACCCCCGTTCTTTTAGAAGAAAAACATTTGAAGAGGGCGATGTTTCGGAGTTTAGGATTAGAAGAAAAAACGCCGGAATTTTCCCCTTGTCTATTCACGCGGTTTATACCCAGAATTTAGCCGGCACGGATTTCAGGCTTTACCGCTTATCTATACGCGATTTTATCCTTGATTTACAGGATGCCCGGCAACTCGGGGCGGATTTGGTTGTAACCCATACAGGCAGTTTTAAAGGCGGGAGTTACAGCCGGGGTATGGAAAAAGCTGTTTCCGCTTTTGATAAGATTTTAAATAACGTCCCGAAAGGCATCACTATTCTTTTGGAAAACATTTCCGGAAGCGGGTCGTGGCTGGGTTCGCGGATATCGGAATTGGCGTATATAATTAAAAGGCTCGGTTTCCCAAAGAATATGGGGATATGTTTGGATACCTGCCATGCTTTTTCCGCGGGATATAATATCCGCGAGGGAAAAGGGCTTAATCTTTTAGTTAAAGAGATTGATTCTCTTTTAGGGTTAGAGAGGTTAAAACTCATACATCTTAATGACACTAAAGATGAATTAGGGTCAAGAAAAGACCGCCATGAGCATATAGGCAGAGGCAAGTTGGGGGAAAACGGAATAAGCGGGATTATAAACCATCCGCGGCTGAAAGGTATTCCTCTGATTCTGGAGACTCCTGGAAAAAGTGACGGCGACGACCGGGTAAATTTGGAATCTGTGCGCAGGATTTATAAAGGGTGATAAATTGTGGAATACTCTAAATCTGTTGATAAAAAATGGCAGAAGTACTGGGAGGATACCGGTCTTTTTAAAGTTGATGTTAAGAATAAAACCCGGCCCAAGTATTATTGCCTGGTAATGTTTCCTTATCCTTCAGCTGAGCTCCATGCCGGGCATGCCCGCAATTACATTATAGGCGATGCTGTTGCCCGCTATAAGATTATGCGGGGGTTCTATGTTTTATCTCCCATGGGCTGGGACGCTTTCGGCCTTCCGGCTGAGAATCAGGCAATCAAGAAGGGGGTTCATCCAAAAGAGTGGACCTTCCGCAATATTGAAAAGATAAAAGGCCAGCTTAAGAGCTGGGGAATTGGGTATGATTGGGAGAGGGAGATTGCCACCTGCCGGCCGGATTATTATAAGTGGACCCAGTGGATTTTTCTAAAACTTTACGGGAAAGGGCTCGTGTACAAAAAAAAATCCGCTGTGAATTACTGTCCTTCTTGCAGGACCGTTTTAGCTAATGAACAGGTTATTCAGGGGAAATGCGAGAGGTGTTCTACGGATGTTGTCCAGAAGAACCTCTCTCAGTGGTTTCTCAGGATTACCGATTACGCGGATAGGCTTCTTAAAGATTTAGATATTCTTAAAGACTGGCCGGAAAGAGTAAAGTCTATGCAGAAGAACTGGATCGGCAGGTCTTTAGGCGTAGAGATAGATTTTCCGGTTGATAAAAGTAAGATTAAGATTAAATGTTTTACCACCCGTGCTGATACCATATTCGGGGCTGTTTTTCTCGCTCTCTCCTGCGAACATCCTTTAATTAGAGAATTGGCAGAGGGTTCTCCGGATAAAAAGAAGATAGAAGAGTTTGTAAAAAGAGTTAATAACCAGCCAAAGTCCGCTCGGCTTATGGAGGATTTTGAGAAAGAAGGACTTTTTACCGGCAAGTATGCTTTAAATCCGATGACCGGAAAGAAGATCCCGATATGGATATGCAATTATGTGCTTATGGAATACGGAACAGGGGCGATTATGTGTGTGCCTGCTCATGATAAACGGGATTGGGAGTTTGCTAAGAAATACGAATTGCCGGTTGTTCAAGTGATTCGTAGTCCACAGTCTAAAGACAACAGCCCGCAGATTAATGAAGTTTATGAAGGAGAGGGAGGCTTGGTTAATTCCGGCGGTTTTGACGGTTTATCTTCAGAAGAAGCTAAAGAGAAGATAGCAGTGTATATGGAAGAAAAAGGTATTGGTAAAAGAGAGGTTAATTACCGCCTGCGTGATTGGCTTATTTCCCGTCAGAGGTATTGGGGCGTGCCGATACCTGTAGTTTACTGTGATAACTGCGGCATCGTTCCGGTAAAAGAAAAAGATTTGCCGGTTATTCTTCCCGAGGATGTTGAGTTTAATCCTAAGGGGAAATCCCCTCTGGCTGATTCTGAGGGATTTGTCCATGCGGTTTGTCCTGAATGCGGAGGGAAAGCGCTGAGGGAAATAGATACAATGGATACTTTTGTTGATTCCAGCTGGTATTTTTTGAGGTATATCTCGCCTAAGGAAGAAACTCTGCCTTTTATTTCAGAAGATGTGAATCACTGGCTTCCTGTTGACCAGTATATAGGAGGAGTTGAACACGCTATACTGCATCTTATGTACGCCCGGTTTTTCAATAAATTCCTTTACGATTTGGGGTTGGTTAATTTTGCTGAGCCTTTTACTAAACTATTTACCCAGGGAATGATAGTAAAAGACGGGGCAAAAATGTCTAAATCAAAAGGCAATGTGGTATCTCCCGATTATATAATTGAGAAATACGGGGTTGATACCATGAGGCTTTATATCCTTTTTATGGGGCCGCCGGATAAAGATGCCGAGTGGAACGATGAGGGATTAAAAGGAGCCAATAGGTTTATAAACAGGGTTTTAAGGCTTGTTGACAGGGTTAAGGATTTTGAAAGAGAGGGATTGCCTAAAGATTATTCTTTTAACCGGGGGGAGAAACAGCTTTTGGCAAAGATACATTCCGTTATAAAGGAAGTAACCGGGGATTTGGAAGGGAACTTCCAGTTTAACACAGCTGTAAGCTGTATTATGGAGTTAGTCAACGAAACTTACAAGTTTATCCAGGGAAAGGATTTTAAAATACAAGAATCAATCTTAAGAAAAGGAGTTGAAACTGTAATCCTGCTTTTGTCTCCCTTTACTCCCCATATATGCGAAGAGGCCTGGAGGAGCTTAGGGTATAAAGATTCCGTCTTTTTAGCCGGATGGCCTGAATACAGCGAAGAACTTATAAAACCGGAAATAGCAGAAATAGCGGTGATTATTTCAGGAAAGGTAAGGAGGCATTTGACGATAGATGTTTCCCTGCCGGCTGAAAAGATAGAAGAATTAGCTTTAAACGACGAAAAAGTGAAATCTTATTTACAGGGTAAATCCCCTAAGAAAATAATATACATCCCATCCAAATTAGTGAACATAGTCCTTTAACCTTATAAGGCTTATGCTTTGCCTTACCTCTCAAGAAAGAAAAGCCCTGATTTTTTTATGCGGCTTGGTCTTGTTAGGCTTTGCCCTGAGACTTTCTTTCAGGGAGAAGCTTTCAGGTTTAGCTGTTCCCGTCCGGTCTGCGGAAAAAGGGCGGGAGTTTACGGTAAATATTAATACCGCAGGTATAAATGAGCTGGTTAGGATCCCAGGCATAGGCACGGTAACCGCCCAGAGAATAATTTCCTACAGACAACTTAACGGCAGGTTTAATAAGGCTGAAGATTTAATCGAAGTTAAAGGCATAGGGCCTTCTAAGCTGCAGTCAATTAAAAAATATATAAGTTCAAAATAGCTATAACACATAATCTTGCGGCCGCAAGATTATGTGTTAAGATTATTGATGCAGAAAACATCAAATTCAAAATCCGAGTTAAACTGCCCTTCAATCTGGATATTTGTTTCTCTTTCCTTCGGGATAATTCTCGGAAGGTTTTTCCATCTTTTCCTCTATTTTCCTTTCCTGCTTTCTTTAAGCGGTTTAGGCTCAGCTTATGTTTTCTCCCGCCTGAAAAAACCGGCAGTATCTGACCGGGCCCTTTTAGCGGCATTCTTATTTTTAGGCTGGTTTTTGATTTCTCCTTATTCCAAACCTCTTCCGGCAGGATTGTTTGACAAAAATGTTGTTTTGATAGGAGACATAAGCAGTTCTATTCGGGCATCAGGTATTTATAATTCATACCGGGCGGATAATGTATGTATTGTCCACCCCGTTAGAAAACAACATTCGCGCGGGAAGATGCCGTTAGCTTTAAGAGAGAATAACCATCGATTGAAATCGGTGGTTTTTTCTAACGGGGTAAATAAGAACGGAAGAATAAATTTTCACCGGCCGATTGAAGTAAAAGATTATTCAAAAAGCGCGGTTTCCTTCGGAGACAGGTATGTATTCAGGGGGTTAATTAAGAGGAGGTATTTTCACAATAAACCTTTTTTCATTGTGTATTTAAAGAAGACAGCCCCGCCGGTTAGGATTAAGAAGAAATACAGCCTGTACAAAGCGGCTTTTTGGGTGAGAGAGAAAGCATCTGCTTTGTTTAAAAAGAGTTTCATTCCTGAAGCATCGGAATTTGCCCAAAGTGTTTTTTTAGGCGAGAAAGAAGCTCTGCCTTCGGATATAAAGAGATTTTTCGCGGAAGCGGGAACTGCCCACATATTAGCAATAAGCGGCCTGCATGTGGGGATTATCGCTTACATCCTGTTTTTTATCTTAAAAGCCGCGGGTTTGAAAAAGTCTCGGAGGGTGGGGGTTAGTATTATTCTGATTTTTTTTTACTCTTTAGTCTGCGGATTGAGAAGCCCGGTATTAAGGGCTTCAGTAATGTACAGCTTGTTCGCTTTAAGTTTTCTTTTAAAGAGAAAGTTCTTGGCTTTTCATGCTTTGGCTTTAGCGGGGATAATCAACCTGATCTTTCGGCCGGAAGACTTATTCAGCGCGAGTTTTCAGCTCTCTTTTACGGCTGTTTTGTTTATTCTCTTAGGCTTGAAATACTTTTACCCTTTAAAGAGGCTCCCTGATTTTTTAGAGAAAGTTAAAGGGCTGTTCTTTATCTCTCTGTTTGCCAATTTAGGGATCTTTCCTCTTATAAGTTATTACTTCGGCAAAGCCTATCTTTTGAATATTCTTACCAGCCTTGTGGTGATTCCTTATTTAGGGGTAATCTTTTATTCTCTTATAGTTTTCTTTTTATTTTATCCCCTGCCCCTTTTTAGGGAGGCGGTTGTCCCGGCCGTATCTTTGCTTATTCTTGTCTTTATAAGACTTAACTGGTTTTTTTCATCTCTTAGTTTCAGTTATGTGCAGTTTAGAATTTCGTTAGGAGGGATATTCATTTATTATATAGCGCTCTTAGGCGCGGGATATATTCTGAAGATTTTTCTAAGGGCGGGAGAAAATAAAAACCCCGCCCAAATTAAGAGCGGGGTCCGTGGCTTTTCCCGCCAAAAAGGCGAGATGTTTAAAGTATAACCTGTAATCCTATGGTTGGACAAGGTTACGCGGGTGTTTTTTGTAAACGTTTGCTTTTGGCATTGTAAACCACAAAAAACCTGATAAAATGCAACACCACGGAAAAGTTTAACCGGGAAAATGCTGTTGAGATCGCAAAATGCTCATAATGCCCGGCAGCCTAAATAGTTACATTAAACAGCGGTTGTACTAAAGAGTACACAGCATTTTCCCCTTAGGTAACCCCGACCTTTCCATATTTTCCAGTGGAAAATATGGGGTCGGCCCTATACCCTTGCGGGCACAGGCACCCTTACGGGCACAAGCGGGCAAATAATGCTAACCGCATTATTTGGGTTAAGGGAAAGCCTTTCCGGCTGCAAGCGGCAGGCTTGCTTAGATTTGACATTTATTGTTTATTTTGCTATATTTATCTACAAAGGGGTAAAAATAGAGGTAGAAGATGTATCTTAAGATCTGGTTTTCTGGCGCAATATTATCTTCTATGCAGTAAGGCAGGCGGGTTGTTTTATCTTAAAAGGAGAAGAATCTTTATGCGGAAGGGAATTTTACTGATATCAGGAGTGTTGTGTTTTTTCGTTATAACAATCCAGCCTTCGGCCTACTCTTTTTGGATTTGGTCTCCCAAAACCAATAAATGGAGAAACCCCGGGTATTCTCCTTTGGCTTCGCCCCAAGCTCAGTTTAAGAAAGCAAAAGAGGTTTATGACGCAGGGAAATATCCTTCAGCTTTGAAAGAATTCAAGAAAGTGATAGCCCATTTTCCTGATTCCAAACAGGCCCCGGAAGCGCAGTATTATATCGGTAAAGATTATGAGAAACTGGGCAATCCTTATCAGGCTTTTAAAGAATACCAGAAAGTGATTGATTCTTATCCTTACAGCGGGAGGATAGGCGAGATTGTTTCTCTGCAGTATAAGATAGGTGAATATTTTTTAACCCGGGATAAAAAGAAATGGCTGGGGATAAACCTAAATGATTTGTTTGAACACCCTTCAATAGAGATTTTTAAAAAGGTTATTTCCAATGCGCCTTATTCCGATACTGCCCAGTCTGCCCAGTATAAATTAGGCCTGCTTTATAAAGAGCTTGCCAGGTATCAGGAAGCGGCCGGGACGTTCAGGGAGTTGATTGAGAAATATCCCGACAGTGAATGGATAGAGCCTGCGCGTTATCAGCTCGCGGCGTGCAGTTCAAAAGCTTCTTTAGGCGCTGAATATGACCAACAGCTTACTAAAGAAGCTAAAGAGCAGTTTCAGGAGTTTGTATCTAAACATCCTGATGCCGAACTTACAAAAGATGCCCAGAAAGAACTTTCTTTGTTGAGAGATAAAGAAGCCGAAAAGCACTTTAAGATCGGAGAGTTTTATTTTAAACAAAAAGATTTTAAAAGCGCGGGAGTTTACTATAACTATGTTAAAAACCATTATCCGGTTTCTGATCTGGCGGATAAGGCCGGAAACAGGCTGGAAGAAATGAAAGGTAAATAAAATGAACATTCCGGGAAAAGATAAACGCGGGTTAGTTAAGATTCTGTTTTCTTTCTTGTTTATTTTATTCTTCACCGGGTGCGGCTATACTACTCAAAGCCTGCTCAACTCTGAGTATAAAACAGTTCACGTTTCTCCCGTAGTCAACAAGATACAGTTTACAGGCGAAAGCCAGGAATATTCGAAGTTTAGAAGTGTTCCTCCTTTGTTAGCGGACAGGCTGACCAAATCTTTGATATCCAGGTTTAACCTTGACGGACATTTGAAGACCGTAAAGGAGGGGGTAAGCGATGTAACCCTCAGTTGTGAAATCAACGATTATGTCCGCGATACCCTCAGGTATGATGACAACAATAATGTAGAGGAGTATAGGCTCAAGCTTTATTTGACTTATTTCCTTACGGATAACCAGGGTAAATTAAAGAATAAAAAAAGCCTAATTGCCGATACAGAGTATTCTTTAACCGGATCAGCCGCGAAAAGCGAGGCTTCGGCTTTGAATGACCTGGTAGATGACGCCTCAAGGCGGATTGTTGAAGATATAATTGAAACATGGTAAAGAACCTCTCTGTCCTTTTAGGGAAAGATTATAGTTCAAAAAAGGCAAAGACAGAAAAAATAAAAGAGGCCCTTCTTCAAAAAGAAGTTTCTTTATCTCCGGTTATCTTCTTCTCTTCAGAATTAGAACTGTTATCCTTCCAAAAGGAAATATCAAACCTTTCTTTCACTAAAAGGCTGTTTATTTTCAAACACAGCGAATTCCTTTCGGAAGAGATCAAAAATTACCTTATAAAATTCTTAGAAGGCTCAGAAAGTAAAGATTATTTTCTTTTTGATTTTGATTTGGAAATGAGCCAGAGAGAAAGCCTGCAAAAAGATAAGTTTTTCAGCCTGCTCTGTAGGATAAGCCCTGCTTACAAAATTGGAGGCAGAGAAATAAGTCTTTCTTTGAATGATTTAGCCTTTGCTTTGCGGAGGAATTCATTAAAACAGGCGCTGTTAGTAATTGACGGACTTTTCAAAAGATACGGCAAAGATAAAATATCCCTGCCAATATTAGGCCTGGTTATTAAAATGTTCTCTTCGTTTAAAGGGCCTTTAAGGGTAAAAAGGCTCAAAGCTCTTTTAGAAACCGACCGGATGATAAAAGAAGGAATGCTTTCTTCCCAGCCGGCTTTGGAATTTCTTCTTTTTAGGCTGGCTTATAACAAGGATTAGAATTACTTCTTTTTCTTGAGGGAAGACATTTTTTTGGCAAGGCGGGATTTTTTCCTGGCTGCTTTATTTTTATGGATGTATTGCTTAGTTGCCGCTTTATCTAACTGTTTGTAGACAAGGGTTAAGGCCTTCCGGGCTTCTTCGGCCTTTGAAGAACTTAGGGTTTTCAGGTAATCCTTTATAGCTTGTTTGATGTTTTTTCTAAGAGCTAAGTTTTTCTGCCTTTTCTTTTTATCGCTTTCTAACTGTTTTTGTGCTGATTTTCTCTGGGGCATTGTTTTATCCCTCCTTGGTATTCGTGCCTGTTATAGATACCAAAAAATACTTTACCGCTTTTGTTAAGCGGAAGGTATGGATTAAATTAAAGCAAAAAAACAGGAAATGTCAAGAATTTTTAAAAAATTAATCAGGCATACCGCTATTATTTCTTCGGGTACTTTTGTTTCCAGAATCCTCGGATTTGTCCGGGACATTCTGATTGCCCTCTTTTTCGGGACAGGTTTCGCCATAGAATCTTTTTTAGTCGCTTTTCGCCTGCCCAATATGTTAAGGGCGCTTTTAGGCGAAGGGGCGGTTGATTCGGTAGTTATTCCCGTTCTTTCGGAGCATAAAGACAGAGCCTCTTTTCGGGAAACCTGCGGCAGGGTTCTTACGGCCGCATTTTTTATTCTTTGCCTAACGGTTGTCTTAGGGGTGATTTTTGCCAAATGGATCGTAATGGCAGCGGCTCCGGGTTTTATCTCTTCGCCAGATAAATTCAATCTGACGGTTTCTGTTACCCGGATTCTTTTCTTTTATCTCCTTTTTGTAGGTTTGTCGGCTAATTTAGGGGGAATCCTTTACACCAAAGGCAATTTCTTTATTCCTTCATTTTCCCCTTTGATATTGAATGTTGTCCTTATCTCAGGTATTCTCTGGATTGCTAAACAGGGAAACGAATCTGTGTATTGGCTTTCGTACTTTGTCCTTTTTGCCGGCAGCCTCCAGTTTTTGGTCCATTTCTTAAGCTCAAAAAGGTATTTCCATCTTGGCGGAGAGTTAAAACGGGTTTTTTCGGATAAGGCCGTAGTGAAAATGCTTAAACTTTCTCTGCCCAGGATTTGGTCTGTAGCCGTTTATCATCTCAGCCTGTTCATTGATACCCTTTTGGCTTCTTTTTCTTTTCTTGCCGGAGCAGGGGCAATAGCGGCAATATACTATTCCAACCGGTTTATACAGTTTCCTCTGTCTCTTTTCAGCCTGAGCGTTTCCCGGGCCGCTCTCCCAAAGTTATCGTCGGCCGCGTCTGATAACCTGATGGATGATTTTAAGTCTGTGCTTTATCTCTCTTTTGAAAATTTATCCTTTTTTATAATTCCTTTCAGCATAATTATGACGGTACTGCCTTCAGCTTTTATCGAAGCCCTTTTTAAAAGGGGGGCGTTCAACAGCTACTCGGTATCAATTACATCTTCTGCGTTATCCTTTTATTCTTTAGGATTGTTTTTCTTTGCCGGAGTGCGCCTTTTAATGAGCTCTTTTTATGCTTTAAAAGACACTAAAACTCCGGCTAAGGTTGCTGCTTTTGCCTTGGTTATTAATGTTGTATTGAGCCTTATTCTGCTTAAGCCTTTAAAAGTAGGCGGCTTAGCATTAGCGAGCAGTTTATCTTCTTTGGCGGCGTTCGTTTGTCTTTTAAGGATACTCCAGTCTAAAATAGGGGGAGTTCCCTTTAGAGTCTGGGGGGAAATCCTGAAAATTACTTTTGCCGGCGGTGTAATGGCCGGAACAGCTAAGTATTTGTGGAGCTTTTCTTTCCCTTTTCCGGGATACATCAATTTGGGCATATCTTTAACTGCAGGCGCGGGTGTTTTCTTATTTATATCGTTATTGCTGAGAGTAAAAAGCTTAATGAGGGTTCTTCCATGGGTATTAAGAAGAAAGTAAATCCCATTAGAAATAAGACGCCAAAGGCGTCTGTTGCGCTTTTGACAGGAATTTCTAACGGGGTAAACTCTGTTAGAGATAATCCGTCTCGGGAATCTGATGATTGTCTTCGGCAATCTATCTCTAAGGGGGCAGAGCATATTAAAGGCTGTCCGGAAAAATCATTTGAGGAAATCAGGGAAAAGGTTAAGAATTTCCCCTTATCGGGCGGGATTTATACCATGAAGAATTCCGCGGGTGAGATAATTTATATAGGTAAAGCGTCTTCTTTGAGAAAGCGTGTGCGGAGTTATTTTAGAAAAGCGGTGTTTTCTCCTCATAAGGAGCTATTGATAAAGGAAGTTAGAAACATTGATTTTATTCTCTGCGAGCCGGAAGCAAAAGCTTTGCTTTTAGAACAGGCGTTGATACAGGGGAAAAAACCCAAATATAATATCGTCTTAAAGGACGGCAAAAGCTTTCCTTTGGTAGAGATAAGCAGGGAAGTTTTTCCCCGGATAAGGATTGTGCGTAAAAAGAGCAGGCTGTGCCGTTATTTCGGTCCTTACCCTCAGGCCAAAGAGCTTAAACAGGCTTTGGAACTCATCCGCAGGATTATCCCTTTCCGCAGCTGCGCGCGTATGCCTAAGAAAGAATGCCTATATTTTCATCTTAATTTATGTCCCGGCCCCTGTATCAAAAAAATTTCCCCTGATAAATATGCCAACAGTATCAGGGAAATTTCTTTAATCCTTGAAGGCAGGAAGAGAGAACTGATGGAGGCAATAAGGGTTGAAATGAATAGGGCTTCAGAAGATAGAAGGTTTGAAGAAGCTGCCGGGTTAAGGGATAAGCTTTCGGCAGTTTCTTCTCTATACGGTATAAAGAGAGAGATAAAAGAACTTGTTTTGCTTAAAGGGGTTTTATCTCTTAAAAAAATACCTTTCCGTATAGAGGCTGTTGATGTTTCCAATATTTCCGGGACAAATTCTACAGGGTCAGTGGTTATTTTTGGGAATGGAGTCCCTTTAAAATCGGAGTACCGGAGGTATAAACTGCTCAGCAAAAGGAAGGATGATTTGAACCTGATATCGGAAATCGCCCGGAGAAGGGCGAAGTCTCTATTGGCCGGGGAAGCAAAGTTTCCGGATTTAGTAATTGTTGACGGAGGAATAGCTCATCTTAAAACTTTTAAGGCTGAATTTAGAAAGGCAGGGGTTAATGTTCCGGTTTTGGCTATTGCCAAGAGGAACGAAGAAATCTGGATTGCGGAGAATAGAAAGCCTCTGCGTCTTAAGTCAGGGGACCCTGCTCTTTGTATTATCCAGAAAGCCAGGGATGAAGCCCATAGGTTTGCTCATAAATACCATTTGTTCCTGCGCCGGAAGAAATTAACCGGGAAAATGCTGTTGAGAGCGCAAAATGCTCATAATGCCCGGCAGCCTAAATAGTTACATTAAACAGCGGTTGTACTAAAGAGTACACAGCATTTTCCCCTTAGGTAACCCCGACCTTTTACCCTTATACCCTTGCGGGCACAAGCGGGCAAATAATGCTAACCGCATTATTTGGGTTAATCGGAAAGAA
>CAZSRG010000017.1:0-22145 GCA_964609315.1 uncultured Planctomycetia bacterium | reverse complement strand
AATTCGGCTATAGACTTTTTCTTCGAAAAAGTCTAAGTCTCATTGATTAAAATTATCTGGAGGCCGGAAACAATTAAGGTTACTCCAGCTGTTTAAAGCATTGGGTTGAATCAATTCGATATGCCCGGAAAAAGCTTTGGGAAGAGAAAATATTGTTATCATAGGTTATATTTTTTAATATGTCTATTTAAAAATATTATAGCATAATCCGGAAAGAGTGAATACCCCTATCAATATTTTCAAAAAAAATTCTTTCACCCCGGAATTTGGATAGTATAATTATAATATACAGAAATGCCTGCGGGCTTTTATAACACAACAATAATATGATTACTTATAAGACCGAAGTGGTAAAAGACAACCTTAAAGAAATTTGCGGAAAGTTCACTATGACCAAAGATTTAAAAATAAAGGCAGTTAAATACACTAAGTCCAGCCTTCAATATACTGTAACGCTTGAAGATATGACAAATCACAGAATAGGCCAGGAATTGATTAATCAATACATAGAGAGTTTGGGGGATAAAAAGGGGCTGGAAATAGCCAGCCTGCTGGTACAAGAAGAAATAGATGAAAGTAAAAACTACCCCTCTCTATCCTCCATAAATGACGACGCATGGGAAGGAGATATCAACGACGTCCGCAGCTATATTGATAAGAAAAAAGATTCGTAAGATTTATCTCCGACAGATTTAGTATAATACAACTACCGGGCCAAATATCTTAACTCTCTTCATAAACTTACGCATATACCCAATAACTGTATTCTTATCCTTACCTATATATATAATAGCATCCGGCTGAAAAGACAGAGAGAGTTTTTTTGATACATTTTTCACATTCATATGTTCTATTTCAAAAGGACGTCCTTTCTGCTTGAACAAAACCCAAAAAGGGTATTCCCAGTTGTCTTCTTTTGAAATAAGCCCTATTTCCCTCTCTCCCTGTTTAGAAATTAAATCCACAGCCGCCTGATAAGGTCTTTGTAAATACGGAAAGTTGACAAAATATTGATAAACCCGGCTTTTGTTAAAAATAGAGTTTTTCAAAGGTAAAACCGGCCGGCTTTTGTTAAACAATAGATAAGGCAGGCTGAAAATCAAAAGAAAATAACAAACTGCGAGAGAAACTTTGCTGCTCCAGGCCTTTTCCAGCATCAGAGCTATCAAAGGAGCGCCCATAACAAACAGAGGGAGCTGGAGGCGGGAATGCCAGGGCTGCCACTGTAAAAAGAAGCAGAAAAGGGAAAATGCCGATATCAAGGATATCAGATACCCGCTGTAATAAACGTTCCTTCTCAGGCGGGGATTAACAACCCAAAAAAAAGGGATCAATAATGCCAATATTAGATGAATTGGGTTCCCGGTATTATCCTCATGGAAATCCATGGGAGGGATATAGAATTTCCTCCCTTCAAAATTCAAACTTGGGTCATTTACATCCACTCCCAATAACGATGACACAGCGCTCACTTTTGACCCAAGATATGAGTTAATCTTTCTGTCAGGAATGCCCAAATGCAGGGCAAGGTTCTTTAAGCTGTTTGATAGAAAATCCGCGGGAGAATAAGCCTGATTCATAACAGTCTTATGGGCTGAAACTAACGGCTTGTTAAAAAGCTTATAATTACGGAGGAAATATCCGGAATTTATAAACAAAGAGATAAAAACAACTATCAGCCCCAGCCACCAGGCTTTTTCCCTAAACCTTACTATACTGACAATCCCAAGCCAAAGCAAAAAAGGCAATAGATAAATATATGCCGTAGCTTTGGTCAACAAGGCTAATCCTAAAGATACCCCTAAAGAATAAACAAGCAACTTATTCCGGCTCTGTATTAAACGCAGGAACATATAGATAAAACATACCATCCAGAAAGCAGCAGTATAATCATTCTGGGTGCTGGAAGATTGGAGGATGCCCATAGGGATCGTCCCGCATATCACAAGAGAAAGAATCTGCCCTTTAAGGCCCGCGCCCAATGCTTTCGCTATCAGGCTTACACCGATTAAACTCCCGAACATACTCAGCCACTGGACTAAATTGACAAACCTGTCGTTCCCGCCTAAAAGCCGTAAATGAAGGATGAAATACTCTGCCCCCGGCTGGAGGTATAACTGCCGTAAAGAATTCGTAGAATAGTAAGCCAAACTGCGGTTCTGTATCCAGTGCATTACCCTGCTTAAATGGTAAGTCATGGCATCCCATGTATTAGGAGGAGAGATTAAAGCGGTTAAGAAAGTTATCCCAAGAATAAAAGCTATGCCGGTTAACGCCGCTTTATAAGGCAAAGACAGATCAGAAAACGGATCAAACAACAGCTTGGTGTTTTTGAAAGAAAAAGAGTCCCAATCTTTCTTTAAATAAAACAAGCAGGGGATAAACAGGAAAACACCAGCGATAAACCATGCAGTTGTAATCCAGAAAAAAGTTAGAGCTTTAAACAGGCTTAAAAGCTCGGTGATAAGGATAAGAATAGAACCCCAGCTAAGAGAAGTTAAAAGATAAACTTCTCTTAAAGAAGGGTTGCCTTCTGAAGCGAGAGAAAAATACCTGTATATTAATATAAATAATAAAAGCCAGGATAAGGCCGGAATAATTAAAGGCATCTTATTTTAAGAAGGTTACTTTTACTTACCTTTTTATCCCGTTAGAGGAACCTACTGTCAGACCCGTTAGAAAACTTTTTTCTAACGAAATAAAAAGGCAAAGTTCTCTAACAGGAGTTACTATAACATTTTTACCTTTAAGGATAAAGAGATTTTTACATTGGTTCAAGCAAAGATTATATAGACATCTTTTTTGTGTATTGATACAATAAAAGCGAAATTCAGGAATGCTATATAATATGATTAGAAGATGAAGAAGAGATTGAAAGTATTATTGATCAAGCCCTACAATTTAAGCGACCATATACAGCCGTCTTTAGGGCTTGGATACTTGGCATCAAACATCAGAGATATATGCGATGTCCGGATACTTGACTGCATCAAAGAAAGAATTCAGGGGAAACAATTATTATCCCGCCTTAAAAGCTTTACTCCCGATATCGTAGGGGTTCAGGTATACACATACGATTTAAAAGAAGTAAAAGATGATTTAAAGGCAGTAAAAGAATTCAACAGTAAAATCATAACCCTGGCCGGCGGGCCTCATCCCAGCGCAATTCCCCATGAAACCTTTCTTTACATGGGAGATATTTTAGACTTTATATTTGTAAGCGAAGCAGAAAAAGGGCTTCCGGAATTAATAAAAGCCTTGTCTGAAGAAAGCAGCGAAACAATAAAGAAACTCCGTTCTGAAAAACTCAAGAACATACCCGGACTCTGCTGGATAAATAACAGCAGGTTTGTCTCCAATAAACCATTACTTAACGATAACCTTGATTCACTGGGTTTTCCGGCATGGGACCTTATTCACCCTGAAACATACCCCGAAGCGCAACATGGAGCCTTTTTTAAGAATTTCCCTATTGCTCCCATCATAACAAGCAGAGGATGCCCTTTCAACTGCACTTTTTGCGCGGGGCATATCGTTTCCGGGAAAAAGATAAGGCAAAGAAGTGTAAATAATGTTATTGAAGAGATAAAAACATTGACTGAAAATTACGGAATTAAAGAAATCCATATAATAGACGATAATTTTGCGATGTATAAAGAATACGTAATGGAATTCTGCAAAAGATTGTCAAAAGAGAAAATAAATATCAGCTGGGCAACTCCTAACGGTATACGGGTAGACAGATTAGACAAAGAAATGCTTACGGCAATGAAAGAATCGGGGTACTATTTAGCGTCTGTCGGCATAGAATTTGGGTCCGACAGGATGTTGAAACGGGTCAAAAAAGGCCTGACTAAGAAAAAGATCATAGAAGGAATTAACCTTATAAAAGACGCCGGCCTGGATATTGCCGGTTTTTTTATTATAGGTTATATAGGGGAAACAAAAGAAGAAATAAAAGAAACCATTAAATTCTCCTGTGAACTGCCTCTATTACGGGCGAATTTCTTTCTGTTTTTGCCTTTGCCGGGGACAGAGTCTTATCTGGAGCTTAAAGATAGACTGGAATTGGATAAAGTTGACTGGGAACATTTCTATTTTACCCGCCCAACTTACAATTACCTAAAGATATCAAACAAAGAGCTGAAAAATCTCCAAAGAGAAGCTTTCTTGAGATTTTATCTTAGGCCGAAGATATTCATTAAGAACCTGCTGCAGATAAAAACTCTGAGGCAGTTAAGATTTCTGATTAAAAGGGCTTACCGCTGGATAATAGCTTATTAACCCAAATAATGCTGTTAGCATTATTTGCCCGCTTGTGCCCGTAAGGGTGCCTGTGCCCGCAAGGATATAGGGCCTTCCCATATTTTCCACTGGAAAATATGGGAAGGGCGGGGTTACCTAAGAGAAAAATGCTGTGCACTCTTTAGCACAACCTCTGTTTAATGCAACTATTTAGACTGCCGGGCGTTATAAGCATTTTGCGCTCTTAAGTGCGAAGCCTGCCCTTAGGGTACAGCATTTTCCCAATTAGCCATCCGTCCAAACATATTCACAGCTTAAAATATGTCTATGCGGAATTATCTTTTCTTAGCAACCGCGAATAAAGACAGCCCAAATGGAATAGGAATATGCCTTTCTATAAAGCTGATTGCGGGAATCAATCTATCTACCATCCACAAAGACAATTTAGGCATATGTTTTTTACGTAAGAGTTTAAAGTTTACCCACCAGCCTATAGCCGACAAAAAGTTATGGTGGGTTATTTTCTCAACATCAAAACCGGCTGCCTTAAGTTTAGCATAAAGCCCTTTCATAGAATACCTTCTGTAATGAGATACCCTTTTATCAAAAGGGCTGAATAAAATCTTATGGGCAGGAACAATAAGAATCAACATCCCGCCTGATTTCAGCAAAGAGTTAATCTTCATTAAAACGCTCTCGTCATCTTTAATATGCTCCAAAACATTTACGGCTACAACAGTATTAATGTTATACTCCTTCAGTTCGTCTATGTTTTCTGTTATATCCTTCCTGAAAACTTTCACCCAGGGATTTCCGATAAACTTCTCCTTTAAATAACTTAAGCTATTATTCTCTATATCAATAAGGATAAGGCTTCTCCCTTTCCAAGAAAGATACCGCGAAAGGCTTCCTAACCCGGCGCCTATTTCTAATATCGGGCTGTTTAAAAAAGGCTTTATTTTTGTATATATCCACAAATAATTATTTCTCATGATCCTCATTTTCAAAAGAGAATCTTCCTGGGCATTATCTATCCTTCTAAAAAGAGGCCTAATCAGCCAATAAACACAAACAAAGAAATCTGTCCATTTTATTTTCTTGCCGTCTTCATAATTCCTTCCTTCATAAGAAACAGGAACTTCATAAACCCTGCACTTCCGCCTGAATACCTCAGCGGTAATCTCTGATTCAATCCCGAACCTTTCAGCTTTAAGATTCAGGCTTTTCAGTATACCTGCCTTAAAAACCTTATATCCTGTCATAAAATCGGTAAGCACTGTATTAAACAAGAAATTGGCAAGGATATTAATGCAGGCATTCCCTAAATAATGGTAAAATAAAAAGATCCTGTGGCTGCCTAAAAACCTGGACCCGTAAACAACATCGGCTTTGCCCTGAAGTATCTTTTCTATTAAGATTCCGTAATCCTGAGGGTTATACTCCAAATCAGCGTCCTGAATAATGACAATATCTCCTGTGATTTCTCTTATTGCCCTCTGAATACAGTACCCTTTACCCTTATTTTTATCATTCAGGATAATCTTAACATTGGAGTCGTCTATAATATTAAACAGCTTCCTTGTCCCATCTGTAGAGTAATCATCTACAATTATTATTTCCTTATCATAAGGCTCAGCCTGCACTCTGCGCAGGACTTCCAAGAGCGTGTTTAATTCATTATAAACCGGTATGATTATGGATAGTTTGGGATTCAGCATATTTAACAAGCTTTTCTTAACATACCCCTATTATATGATAACATCTTTACCTTTAAGGATAAAGCAATTTTTGAAACTTTCCCGCCTTTTGGAACAACTTCTTTGTTTAATTTTATAAAAAGGAAAGAGCAACTAAAATTCGCTGTCGCTTCCCGGAAAAGTTTCTGATTACAGCGGTTATATATGATTATTAAGATTGAAAAGAGTTAATACATAAAGACGGAAAATCTCTGTAATCTTTTATAATCGCTGGAATCAAGTTCTTTCCCTTTGCATAAAAACGGGAAAGAACTCAATTTTTATATTGATAATATGGAAAATTATTATATTATGGTAATAGAATTCTTCCGTCTAACATAGATTATACCCGCAAATGATAATATCTATAGCTGTTTTTTTAATTATAACCTTGGGGCTGGGGTCAGCTGTCAATCTCCTGAAATGGAAAGATGAAGATTCTTTTGAGAGGCTGATTGTAACTTTATCTTTAGGGATATCCTTTATTCCTGCAATAAGCATTATATTTGTATATTTCAGAATACCTTTAGATTACAGGATTTTCTTCTTTCTGGCAATACTGACAGCCTTAATAGAATCAGCCGTCCTGCTTATCCGGAAAGAAAGGTTTACTTCTTTTAAAGAACAATCCCTAAGCTTTATTAACCCCTATAATATAGGAATAATTATTCTTTTCGGTATAAGTTTATGGATGTACCTTAAAGGGAGCTTCTCCTACCCCGGGTTTGAAGACCATGACCCTTGGCATTTTACTTCAGCAGCAAAATACGTCTCCGTTAACAAAACTTACGTTGTCCCTTTTATATTTGACTATGTGTCTTACCCTTATCCTCAGGCTTACCAAATAATAATGGGCCTTCTCAACCAAACAATACCCAGCTTAAACTGGGTAATGAAGTTCTTTAACAGCCTGTTTACTTCACTAAGCATTCCTCTGTTCTATTTCACAGCCAGAAAGATGTTATCCAGCAAAAAAGCCGCCTTCTTCGCGGCAATCGCTTTAGCGTCAATTCCGGCATGGCTTACCCATTTTATATTTGCTTATAATTTAAATATGGTATTCATGGTTTTGTTTTTCTATGCCCTGTTAAAAACTAAAGAAAATCCCAAATGGCAATACCCTGCAATGATTGTTTTCGCGTCCATATGGGTTACTCACTTCTACTCTACTGCTATGATAACCCTGATGTTTTTGATATACTATTTGATCAAATCTTTCTCTGAAGGAGATATTAATAAACCTCTTATCAGAATAGGAACGGGTGGATTTTTAATAAGCCTCATTTTCTTCTGGATACCGGCAGCTTTTCATTTCAAAAAGGCCATACTGATAGAAAGAGAAACCCCTTTTGCCCTTTACATCTTTGTCCCCATAAGGATGTTTATCCAAAACCCTCTATTCAGATGCGGGATTATTTTCTTAACTATTCTTCTTGCTTTTATGTATTTTACGGATAAAAAGCGGCTTGCCTCGGCAAAAAAAGCCTTGGCCGGAATACCCTCCCGGAACAAAAAGCCTTTGGTTTTCTTCTCATTACTTTCGGCTTCACTAATTTTCCTGTTCTGGCCAAAGAAACTCATGCCCCTCTTAGGAACAGGCTCTATGAAATACAGCCTAAACCAGTTTTTATTGTTCTTCCCGATAAAACATAACCTTATCCAAAACCCCTTCGGCATAGGCACAACGATTACCGCTATGTCTTTAATTGGTTTTATTTTCTGCCTGTTTAAAGTAAGAACCCTCTTTTCTCAAAAGAACAGGATTACAGCTATAATCTTTACCTGGTGTATATTTACTTTCCTGGCAGTAAACAGCGCTCATTTCTCAATAAATTTTATGCCCTTCAGAGTATGGGCTTTCTTTGCTTTCTCCCTTGCCCTAATGTCCGGAAAAGCATACTCTTTACTAATCCTTAAATGGACAAAATCTCCCGCTCTAAAAAAAACAGCTTCTGTTCTGCTTGTATTGGCTCTGTTCTTTCCCTGGTATACGGTAAAATTTAAATTGAACACCAACCCATGGAAAGACAGTTATTTAATAACCAATGAAAGCAAAGAACTATACACATGGGTTCAGTCCAACCTTCCTAAAAACTCCAAGGTATACTCTTTCGGTATTGACCAATGCGTCCCTATAGGCCTTGACATGGTCTCTTACCCCTGGGACGCGGAGATTTACGGATACGTTTTTAAAGACTTTGAACAGTCAATTCACCAAACCTATAAACTGCTTAAATCTAAAGGATACCAATACGCCGTCGTTGATTCTTCCAGTATATTGTTTAAATATAATTATGTTTATACCCGTCCAAAATATTCCGAATTATCCAAAACAGAAAAGGCAACCCTTCTGAAAAAAGACGAAGCAAGGCTGTTCAGCAAAAAAAACCAGATGGAAAAGATATTCTTCCGTTATTTTAAACCGATCAAGAAAGTGACTAACACGGGAACAGTATTCCAGATAATGTGACCCTTGCCAAAGGATTGGCAAAGAGAACAGGATCTCTGCATAATACGTGCGATTTTAATAGACAGTCAATTAAGAAAAAGAAATCGTAATATGTTTATGTTAAACGAAAAGTATTTTAACCCTATCAGCCAGACATAAGAACAGAAAGATAATTTAGCCCCTTACAAAAACGGAAATTAAAAAATGGCCCAGCCGTTAGTCAGCGAAATAAGCAAAAGATACAAACTCAGGCTTTTCAAAAAACACCTTAAGGATAATTCTTCAATCATAGAAGTAGGAGCCGGATCAGGCGGGTTTTCCAAACAACTCCGTAAATACGGATATGTTGTTACTACTCTATTTGTAAACACAAATAATACCCATTAAACAGTAAAATGCTATTAGAAACACAAAATATTCATGCCGCGCAGTTTCGCAACTAATTGTATTGGAATGGGATTTGTTCTAAATAGCACACAGCATTTTCTCCTTAGGTAACTCCAGCCGTTTGCTATTGAGTGAAAGCCTTAACCCTTCCATGTGAAAATCTAAGGCCAGCCCTATGGACAAATGGTACAATTGTATCATTGGGGTTAATCAAACAGAAAGAAAATGAACCATAAAACAGCAATAATAATCGGCGCCGGGCCCGCCGGCCTTACCGCGGGATATGAACTCTTAGATAAAACAAATATCAAGCCGGTTATCCTCGAAATGACCCCTGATATCGGAGGAATATCAAAAACAGTCAATTATAAAGGAAACCGCATAGATATCGGAGGACATAGATTTTTCTCTAAATCAGACAAAATTATGAAATGGTGGCAGGATATCCTCCCCCTCCAGGGAACTCCGTCTAAAGACGATATTATCCTCAACAGAAAAATACCTCTGTCACAAAAGCAGGGAGCGCCTGACCCGGAAAAGACGGATTTAGTAATGTTAATCCGCAAACGCCTGTCAAGAATACTATTTATGGGATCGTTTCTTAATTACCCCATTTCTCTAAATGGGGAAACATTCAAATCCCTGGGATTAGCCCAAATAATAAAAATCGGGATAAGCTATCTTAAAGCACGTATTCACCCTATAAAAGAAGAGAAATCCCTGGAAGATTTTTTTATAAACAGGTTCGGGGATAAGTTATACCGCGTATTCTTTGAGAATTATACAGAAAAAGTATGGGGAACCTCCTGCAAGAAAATCAGCCCCGAATGGGGGATTCAAAGAATAAAAGGCCTGTCTATTACCAAAGCGGTAATTCACATGGTAAAACAGGCAATAGAAAAAGATTCCTCCTTATCCCAAAAGAACGCGGAAACATCCCTAATTGAACAGTTTATGTACCCAAAATTAGGGCCCGGACAATTATGGGAAGAAACAGCTAAAAAAATTGAATCAAAAGGCGGCAGAATTCTCCTAAACCATAAAGCATTCAGGTTACAGGTAAAAAACTACAGAATTAAAACGGTTGAGATAAAAAACAACTTGACGGGTGAATGGACATCATTAGAGGGCGATTATTTCTTCTCAACGATGCCGGTAAAAGAATTAATACACTCTGTTCATCCAAAGGCTCCTGATGAAATTATTAAGATTGCTGACGGGTTAGTTTACCGCAGTATCATAACCGTAGGCATCCTCCTCAAAAAGCTCAAGATTAGAAACGAAACAAAAACAAAAACAATTAATGATATCATCCCTGACAACTGGATATATATACAGGGAAAAAACGTAAAAGCAGGAAGGCTGCAAATCATAAACAACTGGAGCCCTTATATGGTAAAAGACCTCAATACGGTATGGATTGGGTTAGAATATTTTTGTGATGAAGGAGACGAATTGTGGAATAAGCAGGATAAAGAAATGTCCCAATTTGCCATTGATGAATTGTCAAGAATTAACATTATAGAAAAAAAAGATGTTATAGAATCAACCGTGATCAGGATGCCAAAAGCATATCCCGCTTATTTCGGAACTTACAGCGGCTTTCAGGCCATTAGGCATTTTACGGATAAAATAGAAAATCTGTTTTTGACAGGGAGAAACGGCATGCACAAATATAATAATACCGACCATTCCATGCTAACGGCAATGGCCGCTGTTGAAAACATAATAAATGGGAGAAAATCAAAGGATAACATTTGGGGAATAAACGCCGAGAAAGAATACCATGAGGAGAAATAACGGCCGCGGATTGGCCGCAAGATTATTCCTCCGGATATAAGCTCTCTATAACAACCAAGGTCTTTTCAATAAAGCCAGAAGATAATCCTTTAAAAACAGACTGATTTTGTTTATAATAATATTTGTAAACTGACAGTTATTTAATAATTGGTCATTTACCAACAGACAAAAGGGAATTATTATGCCTAAAATAAGCGTTATCATACCTGCTTATAACGAAGAACTCTCTGTCGGAAAAATTGTAAAGAAAACCAAATATGTTTTAAAAGACATAGACCATGAGATTATCGTTATTGACGACGGGTCTCAAGACAACACGGCTAAAACAGCTTTAGAAAACGGGGCAGAAGTAATTAAACACCCTTATAATATAGGGAACGGAGCGTCGGTTAAAAGCGGACTGCGTAAGGTATCCGGAGATATCATTATTCTTATGGACGCCGACGGACAGCATAGCCCCGAAGATATCCCCCGTTTATTAGAAAAATCCCCTGAATACGATATGGCCATAGGGGCGCGGAAGAAATGGAATGGGATACTTTTACATAGAAAGATAGCAAACGCTCTTTATAATATCTTCGCCTCTTATTTAATCAGCCGGAAAGTGGAAGACCTAACTTCCGGATTTCGGGCAATTAAAGCGGATATCGCTAAAAAGTTTATATACCTCCTCCCTAATACTTTTTCCTATCCTACAACCCTGACCATGGCCCTTTCCAAAAGTGGATACAGCATATCTTATGTACCAATTGAAACCCGGAAACGCAAAGGAAAAAGCAAAATAAACCTTCTCTCTGATGGGGTACGGTTCCTTCTGATTATGATGAAGATATCCGTGTTCTTCAATCCCTTACGGATATTCTTACCTGTAAGCATACTGTTTTTCTTTATTGGCATAGGCCACGCTTTTATGAAAATATTCATCTTTAAAGGGCATTACACCGGATTTTCCCTTTTTTTTATCACAATTGGCATAACAGTATTCCTTTTAGGCCTTGTCGGAGAACAGATAGCCCTTATGCGCTTAGAAAGAAGCGAAAGATAGTTGCCTTCGAGACATACAGCCTAATAATGCAGATATTGTTTATTTCCCGCAGTTTCCCTCCGCAAAAAGGCGGTTTAGAAAAGGTTTCTTTCCAGCTATACACCAGCCTTTCTCAAAAAGCAAAGGTTCGTTTAATAAAATGGGGAGGCTCAAAAAAATGGCTGTTTTTAGTCCTGCCTTCTTTTGTTTTTAGAAGCATTTGGGTTATATTATCCTCCAAAATTGACCTTGTATACCTCTCTGACGGGGTATTATCCCTGCTAATACCATTCCTGCTTATATTTAAAAAACCGGTTGTTATAACTATCCACGGCCTTGACATATCTTATAAAAACAAAATATACCAGGCAGTAATACCCAAATGTGTTTCTTTAGCAAGCAAGGTTATTACGGTAAGCAAAAATACAAAAAAAGAATGCTTAAAAAGAGGGATTCCCGAAAATAAAATACAAACTGTACCTAACGGATTTTATGACAGCTTCTTTATTCCCTCAAAAGACAAGCAAAGCCTGAAAAAGTCCCTTAGCCGAAGAATCAATATCGATTTGTTTGAAAAGAAAGTTATCTTATCCGCAGGACGGTTGATTGAACGTAAAGGAATCAACTGGTTCTTGAATAATTCCCTGCCGGGAATAATAAATAAAAGAAAGGATACAATCTATCTTATAGCCGGAGAAGGAACTATGAGAAAGACAATCGCGGAAACTGTAAAAAAACTCCGATTAGAAAAACATACTGCCCTTTTAGGAAAAGTAAGCGAGGATGATTTGAGAATTCTCTATAACCTTGCCGATTTGTTCGTAATGCCCAATATCCCAGTTGTTGGAGATTTAGAAGGATTCGGCATTGTCGCCTTAGAAGCCGCTTCCTGCGAACTTCCGGTTGTTGCCTCTGATTTAGAAGGCATACCCGAAGCTTTGGCCGGAGGGGAAGCTGGTATATTAGTTCCGGCAAGAGACGGGAAAAAATTTGAGCGGGCAATATTGGCATTCTTAAACAACGGCTTGTCCTGCCGGGAATATGGAAAGAAAGCCCGCCGCGCTGTGCTTTCAGATTTCTTGTGGGATAAGGTAATCCGGGGATATTTATCGGTATTCAGGGACACACTTAACAAAGCAAACCCCAATGGATAACACAACCTTTAACAGGTTAAAGAAATTCAAATTTGTTTACCTCCACCCCCACGGAATAGGAGACTTAATCCTCTCTATGCCCTATATCCGGCAGGCAATGGAAAAAGAACCCTTATCAGGTATCTGCGTAAAAGACAGTATTTACAAATCGGGTTTCTTTTCTAATTTTCCTTTTAGAAACAGAGTTTTTCCCGGATGCCCCGAAATATGGAAAGTTAACCAATTATATAAGAGCTTTAAAGAAATCAATACCCTTAGCGCCCAATTTAAAGAAAACAGGGTTGAAGCTTTCTACTGCTCATTCAGAAAAGACACCAGCCGAAGGCGCCAGGCATTTCAGGAAATAACCCAAAGAACAAAAATCAATCTTGAGTTTGATGAATCTATTCAGGGAGAAGTTTATCTCAGTAACAGGGAAAAAGATTGGGCTGATAAAAGATTTGATCGCCCGTTTTGCTTCTTCCACACCCAGGCAGCTTCTCCTCTAAAATCCGTGATCCCCGATAAATTAGAGAAATATATTGATCCTGAAAACCTTACTGTTTTTCAGCCTCCCAGGACAGACAACATCAACCTTAATTTCGCAGTCCAAATGGCCAGTAAGAAAAATATTGTAGTTGATTCTATCTATCTTCATTCCGCAGCCGCAATGAGAAAGAATGTTGACGTATTATTCGTATCAGCGACTGTCAAACGATTCTTCCACACTCTAAGACCAAGAAATATCACTATTAAAAAGATAATCTACGGCAACTTATTAGATACCCTCAAGGCTTCTATATACTATAGCCATTGGCAGAAAGGATCAAAGAGATAAACTGGGAAAATGAATATAGTATTAACAGTATTAAGAAACCCTCTCTTCCCCTTCTTAATAAAGGCGGGACTTACTGACCCGCTCCTGGATTTATATTGGGGTAAGAATACAAAGAATGAATGGATTGCAATAGAAAACACCGGTTTCATTAAGAAGCCTAAATCAATCTGGTTTGAACCGACTATGCGCTGTAATTTAAACTGCGTTTTCTGCCATCAGCAGAAACGACGCGAATTACAGCATAAAGAAATGAGTCTAAAACAAATAGATGAATTCCTAACTAAGGCAAGAAACTGGGGAATAAATCTTATAGAAATGGTAGGCGGTGAAATATTTGTTAGAAAAGATATTTTTGAAATATTAGATTTGATTGAAGAAAAACAGATGAAGGTGAAATTAGGAACAAATGGAACACTCCTGAACAAAAAAGGGAGAAACAGAATAAAAAGATATAAGTGCATTGAAAGTATCGCTGTATCTATTGACGGCCGGCCGGAAACCCATAATAAGCTCCGCAACTCCTCCATAGCTTTCCAAAAAGCGGTAGAATCCCTGAGAGACCTCTCTCAAGGAAAGTTTCTTACAGGAATATATTCCCTGCTTTTTCCAGGAGATACGGACACGCAAAGATTCCTGATAGAACTATCAAAGAAATTAAAAACGGACAGATTGACTTTTATGCCGGAAATGTTTTATTCGCCGGAAGATATTGTAAAAACGAGGAGGTATTTGAGCCTATTGCCTGAAGAAAACATATTTGTTGAAACCAAAAGATTAGAAAACATTGAAGAATACTCTAAGAAAATAGTTGATTCTATCAAAAACATAAGAGACTTAAGAAGGAAAGAAAGAGTTTTCGCCTCTATCTTTCCCAGAGTTTCCTATAAGTACCCTCTTGAATTTCTCACAAATTCCTTAAGCCAAAATAAAAGATTAATATGCAGGCATTTTTATTCCCTTACAGTGATAGAAAACGGCGACGTATTGATATGCCCCTTCATCCATAAGAAAGCGGGAAATGTATTGGAAGAAGACATAGAAGACATATGGAATAATAAGATTATCCGCCAATTGCGCCGGAAGATACTTAAAGCAAACATGCTGCCAATCTGTAAACATTGCTGCTCCCTGGACTACATTATATAATTCAGGGCTTTTTATCCTTCAGAATCCACCCCTTCATCAAACCGAAGTAGAAATAAAATAAATATTTACCCAGACGAGTAAAAACAATAAAGATATCCCGGGGTCTTTCAATAATAAAGAGAGTTATACCGATATATACCGCCAATCCAATCCCTGCGCCATACAAAAGGCAAAAAGGATTGATTATTAGACAGAAAAACAGAAAGATAAATAAAGAATTCACCAATAATATTGAAATTTTTAAAAAAAGATTGTTCCTGACGTAGAAATCAAAATAAGTCACACCTCTCCTTATAACCATCTTAACTGTTTCTTTGGAATCCGAACGGTGTTTATAATAAATCTTTATCCCGCAATGCTGAAGAATCGGAATATGTTTCTTAAATACAATGTAGTCAAACAGTTTAGTGTCATCGCTGGTGTGTTTAGTAAACTTTTCCGGTATAGCTTCTAAAAACAATTCCTTTTGTATAAAAAGACAGCCTGTCCCCTTAGGAACTTTGTTAAAATTGCTTTCTGTTATGTAAACAAACCCTTTTTTCTTATCCGGAGGATAATAAGGATAGTAATAACGTCTTCTAATAAGAAAAAAGAACCTTACTTCGGGATTTGTCAAATCTTTTTCTAATCTAAGATTAACTCCCGCAATGAGAGGGGTATAGCGTACTCTCTGAAAACTTTCTAAGAGATCATTACTGGCAATAAACCGGGGATCTAAAAAAAGTAAAGTTCTATGCCCAGCATTCTCCGCACCTGTCTTTCTAGTATAGATCCTGCCGCAATTCTTATCCAGTCTTATGAGCCGGACAGGATATTTTTCAATCTTCTTAACACTATCATCGGTAGAACCGTCATCAACTACAATAAGCTCATAGTCATCCGGAAAATTCATACCTTTTTGATTTATAAGAGCTGTCAGGCATTCTTCGATTGAAGAAGATTCGTTATATACAGGGACTATTACTGAAATAGGTATTTTATCTGCAGCCATAACAGAAACCCCTCTCCCTTGACAATATTAGTTTACTCAATATAATATGACTGGCGCAAAATACACCAGCCCCTGATTACGATGATTAATCCTCGATTACAATGATTAAAAACATTAGTTTTTAAATCGTTGAAATCATCTTTCAATCGCTGAAATCAGACATTGGTACTATCATACATTAGTGCCATAATGAAAGATAATGCGGACACATAATAAACCCGGAATTAAGTTCCTACTTCTGCTTTCTGCTGTCTTTATCTTTACCGCCTTGCATTTTGTCCATATCGAATCAGACTTTCCTAACAGCCAAGGGATTACCTGGATAAAACCGGCTAACTACCTTCTGCATTTGGCTCATTCCGACCTCCGGATACCCGGGAGTTTAACATGGTCAGGGACTCTATATACTGATGAAGGATTCTGGTCTGCTAATTCGGTGGCTTATGCTCAAACCGGCAAATGGCGCATAGAAGGAGGCGAAAACAGAATGGTCCTTATGCCCATCTTACCTTTAATCCAAATAGTATCTTTCAAAATATTCGGGATAAGCCTTTTTTCCGCCCGGATTATAACATTTATTTTCTTTGTCTTAATACTGATATCTGTTTATCTTCTTGTAAAGAGGTTTTCAGGAATATATACCGCCCTCTATGCTGTGTTCTTGTTGTCTGTAAATTATTCTCTTTTTGCCTACAGCCGGTTAGCCCTTTTAGACCTGCCAATGACTTTTTTCATTTTACTAAGTATCCTCATCCTGTCTACCCCTAATAAGACAACCGTCTCAATCATACTCACAGCGGGTATATTTTCTATAGCAGTGCTGACAAAAAACACCGCTCTTATAGCCTTTCCTATATTATTATATATAATCTGGAATGAAAGCACAAACGCAAAACGCAAGTTGATTAAAACGTTGATATTAAGTTCTTCCGTCTTCGGCGTCTTTCTTATTTATTACTTCGCGATAATAAAGCCGTATATTCCCGAATTTCAGCACTTCTACACAGATGTTTCTCTTAGAATACACCCTGATTTCTTCAGCATAATAAAAGCATTAGGATCCGGATTAAGCATGGGAATAATCTTTTACCCTTTATTTATTATATACATAACTTTTTTCTTCAACAAGATAAAAGAAGGCCGGGGAAAAAGGCTGTTTAAAACAGCTGTCTTATGGACAGGAATATTCTTCCTGTTTAACTTTGCGAATAATTACTCCCCTCCCCGTTACTATATTCCCATACTTATTCCTATGGTAATACTCATATCTCTTATCTGGAAATATCTCCTTGAAAAGCAGGATATGAAAATATGGCGGGCATTTTTCTTCATCCTAATAGGAGCCTCCTGTTTAATCAACAGTTTTAATATCTTTAATCATCTGACTCAGCCAAAATATTCCCTGATAAATATGGCCAAAGACATTAAGAAAGAGTTTTTTTTGAACAAACATCCCCAGCCGATTCTTTTAGGCGACTTTGCCGATACAGTAAGATTGGCTGTCAATATACCGGTTCTTACCTCTGTCAGATATGAAAACCTATATGTCTCTTCTCGCGCCCCCTCTTATCTCATATGCCGAGATAAACTAACAACCTATAGTTTGCAAAAGCTAAAGAGATTTTATGTTTTGAAACTGAAGAAGAAGTATCGTGTGTTTGATAACTACTACAGAGGAACACCCGTCCTCCTCTACAAATTGACGCCTAAAGCCTCCCTGAAAAACAACAAGGGGAATATGGAATAGAAGACAAGGGGGATATTTTATCTATAGCGAATTGCATCTATATTGTATGTTGATTGTAAATAATTTTCCCACTTGGTTTCAAATTCTCTCAAAGGCTCCTTAAACTCCCTTTCCAATACCGCGGTTATATTTTCTTGTCTGCCTAAAGAGGTTAAGATGTCCATCAAAACAGAGCGCCCGCCTTTCTTTAAGACAAAATCTACCAGCAGGTAAGACTCAATATACATAAGAGTCGCGATATTCATGTCTTTCAGTTTAGAGAAATTACCCGGTATACTCCACACCGGAGTTATCCCGAAACGTTCAATGTAATCTTTTATTATCTTTTTGTCCTTCGGTTCGGCAAAATCCTCCGCCTTACTGGCAATCCCCTCGTTTAGCCATAGGGGACAGTTCCCTCCGGTTATATGCCTAACTATTGAATGGGCATATTCATGGTAAATTATTTTTATTACATCCCGGCTGGTACACTTGAATTTATTCACCGGTATCCTCACTTTTCCGTCAAATATTGCCATTGTCCAATGCGGCCGGTTGTTTAAAAGGTTCCGGTAATTGCTATCCGAATACAATACCGCCACTGTTTTATCTTTGGGATAATAATCCAAAAACATCCCGATCCTGCCGTAAGCTTCTTCCAAATAAGTCCTGATATAAGAGAGGTTCTCAACAGGAAGGTCTTTAGAAAAAGCAACTATAAAATGCATAGTGTTAAGTTTATCAAAACTTCTTTCCACATTAACTTCCCGGTTTACTTTATCTAAAAGCGCTTTCGCGCCTTTTAAATCCGGCTTCAACTTATTGGTTTTCTCCAAGAATTCCTTGGCTTTCGGAAGGTTCTGGGATTTGTAATAAGCCTGGCCTAAGTTATAAAGGGTAAAAGGGTCATCAGGGTTGAAATAAAGGGCATTCTCAAACTGTTCAATGGCGCGGGGCAATTCTCCTTTCATCATAAGGGAAAAACCGTAGTTGTTATAAGCTATAGCCAGGTTCTTGGAAATGTTTTGGTTATAAGGAAGGTAATTATGCGCTGTTTTGAAAGCATTTATAGCTTTCTGGTATTTCTTGCCGCGCATAAAAGACATGCCCTGCTCGTTATAATTATATGCCGCCTCTGATTCAGCTAAAGCCGGCTTGGAAAACAAAACACATAATCCTAAAATAAGCAGACAAAAACAACATCTTTTAAAAAAATTCTCCGCCCTCGATATCTTCATCTCTGCGCCTTTATTGCTTGTATGAACCTTAACGTTTTATATTATACCCTTTCATCCAAAGATGGTAAACATCAAATGATGCGCCGAAAAAAGAAAGAAATGCTTGACATAATTGCAAAGGATACCCTATACTGTTTTATGAATAACCTTTAGTACAATTCACTATGCTTTTGTTTCCCAATATATCTACTGCTGAATTGTTTTATTATTTTCCGGCTTATTATAAAAGGGCGCTAAATAAACAGCGGAGTAAACTCAGCGGTCTAAAAATTGAGGGCCCCTAATCCTTCCGCTCAAATCACAACTGCGTTGCTATCCCTTGCCTGAAAGCAGAAGGGGAGCCGGATTAGCACAAAGACAAAATCAAAAAGTCTAAGGAATGCTTACAATATTTTCTTTCCCAAAACCTTTTGAGAAAAAGATAGGTATTATTCAACGGAATGCTGTAAAAAGCTGGTCTTCGCTTACCCCCCGCCCGGAAATAATATTACTCGGTAACGAAAAAGGAGTTAAAGATATTTGCAGGGAACTTAACCTCATTCACTTCCCCCATAAAGGAAGACGGGATATTCTTCTTGTAAACGAAATCTTTAATGAGGGACAAGAGAAGGCTTCTAATCATTTAGTATGCTATATTAACAGCGATATCATACTGCTGAATGATTTTATCAAAACAGTTGATTCTGTCCAGAAAAAGATGAATAAAGCATCCTTTTTGCTGGCAGGAAAACGCTGGAATATTGAGCTTCAACGGCCCTTAACTTTTACTGACCCTTACTGGGAAGAAAAATTAAAAGCCTATACCCTTAAGCACGGTAAAGGAGGCGGTTTCGGTACAATTGATTATTTCGTCTTTACTAAAGGATTAATAAAAGACATGCCTCCATTTGAAATAGGAGTGACATCTTACGACAGCTGGATTTTATATAAAGCCCGCAGGGACGGATCGGCTTTAGTTGATGCGAGCATGGAAATTATGGCTATTCATCAAAACCACCTAAAGAAACACCACACTAACCGAAAAACCACAGCCTGCTGGGAAACTGCTGTTCTGAAAGATAAAAAGCTGTGTATCTTTAGAAGCCGGTTCTATTCTCTTTTAGACGCTACTCACCTTGTGATAAAATCAGAGTTGATAGAGATATATTCAAAAAGGAGACTGCGCAGAATTCTTTCAAAATTATCCCACTGGATAATCTATCTACTAAAGGATACCTGTTATCCCTATTCTTCTCCTTTTGTGAAAACAGTCAGAAAAATAAAAAGCGTGTTTAGATAAAGACATTTAATTAAATGTTTTGGAAATTAATCTATGGCGGTAATCTTAATAATAATAGCCGGAGTACTCGCCCTTTTCTTCTCGGTCCTCTACATTCTCCTAAAAGCGGACAAGCTGGCATCCCAACTTGAAAAAGAAGTCCTCCAAAAAACAAAGCCCAAACATCCAAAACAGAAAAAGATTCGGAAACTTACCCTGAACATCTTTATCTTTTTAGTTTTAGGCCTGCTTTCATACGCTTTAGTCTATGTCTCCAACACTTCAAGATTTGAGGGGCTGTTTAAAAAAGCTGAAAAACACAGAAAAATACATAAAGAGAAAAACAATAAAGGACATCTTACCCCCGCCTTACCCCTGTCCCCGCCAAAATCAGAAGAAAAGCGCCAATCCCAGCCTCCGGCAGAAAACCACCCTCTACATCCATCTAATAAACCCGGATACTTCTCTCCTTCAGTTTCTAAAGGAACCGGAACAGAGAAAAGCAGGGAGTTATCCCAAGAAAGCCAGGCGGCCGGAAAGAGTAAAAAAGGGATGAATCCTCTTCTAAACAAAAACAATAATGAAGAAGGCCTAAACATAAATATCTTTGGAGAAAGATTTATGCCTGCTTCTTATAAATTCACGCCTATCGCTTCCTCAAAAACGGTAAATTCTTTCGAAAAAGGAAATTCGCCTGTATTCGCAAGGCTGATTAATTCCCGTAAAGGAGACATGTTTATCTCAGCCTTTTATGACCAGTTAACCAGAGAAGGGTTTATAAAATCAGAAAAACTTAAATTACGCATGCCCCTCGCGAGAAACAAAGGTGAACTTATTAAAGTTAGAACGCGCATCCCGGCGTTGAAAAAAGGACAAACTTACCAGCTGCCAATCCTTTTAAAAAGCAGGGCTGAGCCTCAATCTTCCGGCAGTAAACTTTTTACCTTGGATGATAAAGGAAACCTTACCCCTTTGCGGAACCTTCCGGAAGAAAACATCACTTACAGTATCGAAAGGATTAATTCTCCCTTAACCATGGGAATAAACTCCTTAACAACTCCTGAACTGAAAAGAGAATTTCAGGATATACCCGAAGAAATAAAAGATTTTCTTGAAAACGTTAAAGGCGCAAAAGATTCAGTAAAACTTTTAACCGCGGCTTTAGTATTCAATGCTTATTTCGGATATCAAAACAGGTCAAAAGACGTGATTAGAGAAGAAGGTTCTACTTGGAACAGCTTGTTGAAAAAACACCTTGATTCCAACAAGCGCCTCAACGCTGACTGCGATGTCCTGTCAGCATTTGCTTTTATTTACCTAAAATTCCTTGATTTAAACCCTGTCCTGCTCATAAGTTATTATAATTCTCAGGATGAAAATATTCTTTCAGCCGGAGAACTGCACGCTAACCTTTACCTTAAATCAGGAAACAGGTGGGTTCTGTTTGACCCGACCCTTTTTTCTCCCAAGTTCGCGCCAAAACAGGACGAATCAGAAAAAATAAAGAAAGAGAATGCGATCGAGAGACAGGTTGTGTTGAACCAGAATTACAACAGGGCGTTAAGATCAGATTTGACCCTTACCGGATTGCCTTATTTCCTCTGGCCGGATAAGTTCCGCGAAAACACAGCCAGGGAATATTCTTTGACTCCTGACAAGGCCTATTTCTCCAAATCTATGGTAAAGATAATAGTTGATTCCCTTCCTTCGGAAAACAGACAAAAGAAAAAAGGGCAGCTATCCGGGATTTTAATCCAGGTTTCTATATTTTTATACATCCTCAGCCTTATCTTTACCCGGATTATCCTCCTGATAAATAAGAATAAGAAACCTGTGTTTCCGAAAAAGAAGCTGAACTTTTTAGCCTATACTGTTTGTTTAACCCTGTCTTTTATCTGCACGACAGCCTCTGCTGTAAACCGGAAAACACACCTCTCTCCTATATCTGTCTATGGAGCAATAACTGCCTTAATATTGGGAATATTAAGCGTCTTCTCTATAATAAGCTTTGCTTTCTCAACCAACAGGGCAAGGCCGGCTCTTTTTGAAAGAATATTCAAGGAAAAGGTGTTTATCCTTTTAGGCACGCTTTTCAGCTTATCGGGGGTTCTCTACTCACCTAATTTAATTACCATCTTTACATTTATAATAATAGTGATAACATTTATATATGA